>DATGXP010000060.1:0-5025 GCA_035298845.1 Chitinophagales bacterium | reverse complement strand
TTATCGCCGTATACGTTGGTACCATTCGTATAGCCATTATTAGCACCTTCGTTGTAATTAGCGCCACTCCAGCCAGCCGGCAATGGATAATTAACCGAACGGCAAGGCAAAGGGTTACCTACCGTAATGTAGCTATTTGTTGTTTTGGTGTTATTTCCGTTGCCGTTGCTAACGGTTAGCGAAACATCGTAAGTGCCCGGGGCAGAATAAAAAATGGGAGGAGGTGTTTGGCCGGTAAAAGTAGAAGGCGTGCCACCCGGAAAACTCCATGCCCAGGTCCAGGGTATATTAGCTGATGTATCGGTAAACGTTACATTACCGCCTGCAGTAAGGCTGGTTTGGTTGGCTTTAAAACCGGCAATGGGCTGTAACGTTAATGCAGTATTTACGCACTTCATTGCAGACAAAGCGTTAATCCTTCCAGTGCCCAGCGAACCCACATACCACGGGTTCATAGCGTCAATATTATCGGCACTGTTAAGCATACAATTTACTAGTGCATCGTTGGGCATGGCTGGCACCATCGATTTCATTAACCCAAGCAAGCCAGCTACTAATGGCGAAGAAAATGAGGTTCCCCACTCATTATCATAAGTGCTGTTAACCTGTGTGGTATATACGGCTGAGCCCGGTGCGCAAACTGATACCCAAGATCCGTAATTGGAAAATGAAGACCTCTCATCACTGCTTGTAGTTGAGCCCACCGCAATCACGCTATCGTAAGCTGCAGGATAAAATCGCACATCTGTATCATCATTACCCGCACCAGCTACCAGTATACAACCCTGGCTAACCGCATAATTAATTATGTTTTGTTCGGTAACGGAATACTGATCACTTCCCCACGACATATTAATAATATCAGCGCCAGCAGAGGCCGCATAATATACCCCTTCAAAAGCGCCATATATGTTTCCAGGATCTCCCAAAGTAGCACCACTCTTAACACACATCAGTTTACAGGTATAACCTATACCCGCTATACCAATTGAATTATTAGTTGCAGCCGATGCCATACCCGCAACCCCTGTACCATGGTCAAATGATGGATCTGAGGGAGAGGGGTCCCCATCATCATCGCCAGCATCGTACCCATTAAAATCATCTATGTAACCATTGTTATCATCGTCTATACCGTTGCCTGCAATCTCGCCAGCGTTTACCCATAAATTAGGAGCAAGGTCAGGGTGAGATGTTTCAACAGCATCGTCAACTATTGCAATTACAATATTGCTACCAGTAGAAAAATAGTTCCACGCCGAATCTGCTTTGATGGTATTTAAATGCCATTGTGCGGCATAGTAGCTGTCGTTGGGCGCTGCGGCAGTGCGGTGCAAAGGTACTCTTTCGGCATATTCAACTTCTTTGCATTGTTGCAACATTTTAATAGTGGCGTCCACCTGCTCATCATTATTAAGCTGCAATAAACAAGTACGTTGTAGTGCTGCCGTTGTTTTTGAAGCTACAAATGGCATCGAAAGCTTCTTTATACCAGCCTGCGCGGATACTTTATCTAAAAAAGGAAGTGTGGATAGGGGGATATCGGCATAGTTACCTACTTTTATTTTTCCCGGTATTTCATCGTTTTTTATCTTAAACCATATTTTACCTTCCTGGAATTTTTGGGGCGATACGGTTTGTGCCATACTAATGGCGCTACAGGCAAAGGCTGCCAACAGCAATAGAACTTTTCTCATTGATTTGTGGATATTAAATGCACGGTAATATTAATATATTACATGAATATTGCAATTGCCGTAGGCACTATTCGTCCTCCGAATCGAACCTGTTTACTTCCAGCAGGCCATCCAGCGCACCTAACCGCGCGGTAAGGTCTTCCAATTCCTCAGTGTCGTGCACATAAACCATTATCCGGCCCTCGAACACACCATCTTTACTATCAAATGAAATTGAGCGCATATTCAGATTCATTTGGCCCGTTATGATATTGGTAATTTTGTTTACCAGCCCCACATCATCTATACCTGTAAGCTTAATACCTGTAAGGAAAGCAATTTCATGCTGTTTGGTCCATTTGGTTTTTATAATGCGGTAAGCATACTTACTCATTAGCTGCACCGCATTGGGGCAGTTGGTGCGGTGTATCTTTATCCCTTCATTAATGGTTAAAAAACCAAACACATCGTCGCCGGGTATAGGGTTACAACAAGGGGCAAATTTATAATCTATTTTATCTGCGCTTTCGCCCATTATCAGCAACTCTGCGTTCTTCTGAAGGGTTTGCTTTACAGCCTCATCAATATTAGAAGCCTGGCTTACATTAGCCGGTTTAGGCAGTTTAATCTTCCCTCCTACTACATCAAACTTATTAAACTCTGCTACATCTATTTTCCGGTTGGCAACACTGAAATACAAATCGAGCGGGGATATCATTTTGTAGTAATTCATTAACAACAAAATATTAGCCTCGCTTACTTCAATTTTCAAACTCTTCAACTTGCGCTCCAGGGTTTCTTTTCCTTCTGCACCAATTTTCTTTTTGTCTTCCTTAAGCGATTGCTTAATAACCGACCGTGCCTTGGCTGTAACTACAAAATTCAACCAGTCTTCATTAGGCATTTGCTTGTTACTGGTTAGTATTTCTACCTGGTCACCGTTTTTAAGAATATGGCTCAGCGGCACCAGTTTGGTGTTCACCTTGGCACCAATACACTTTTTACCTACACCACTATGAATTTCAAATGCGAAATCGAGGGCCGTGGCCCCTTTCCGTAAACGTTTAAGGTCGCCTTTGGGCGTAAACACAAATATCTCTTCGCTAAAGAGTTCATGTTTAAAATCATTCACTACTTCCAGCGCAGTAGTGTCGGTATTGCTAAGCACGCCCCGTATTTTCTCCAGCCATTCATCCATGGCCGTATCTGCGTTGCCTTCCTTATACTTCCAGTGCGCGGCAAAACCCTTTTCGGCTATTTCATGCATACGCTCAGTGCGTATCTGTATTTCTACCCATTTACCGGTACTACTCATTACCGTAGTATGCAGCGCCTCGTAACCATTGGTTTTGGGGTTACTAAGCCAGTCGCGGAGCCTGTCGGGGTTTGGATGGTATATATCTGTAATAGCCGAATAAACTCCCCAGCAATCACTTTTCTCTTTATCTACCGATGAAGACTTAAGGATTATTCTAATAGCAAACAAATCGTAAATCTCTTCAAACGGAACCCCCTTATTCTTTATTTTATTGTAGATAGAATAAATGGATTTAGGCCTACCATATATATCGAAATTAAAGCCACGCCTTTCCAGTTCTTCTTTAAGCGGGCGTATAAAATCGTGAATAAACTTTGCGCGCTCCTTCTTTTTTTCTGCAAGCTTTTGAGCTATGTCCCTGTATAAGTCTGGCTCAGTATATTTAAGAGCTAAATCCTCCAGCTCTGTTTTCATGGCATATAAACCCATGCGATGGGCCAATGGCGCATATAAAAACATGGTTTCGCTGGCAATTTTAAGTTGCTTCTCACGCTTAAGCGAGTCCAGCGTTCGCATGTTGTGTAAACGGTCGGCAAGCTTTATAAGAATAACCCGTATATCATCATTAAGGGTTAATAACAGTTTCCTGAAATTCTCGGCTTGTATAGATGAATTAAGGTCAAAAATGCCGGATATCTTGGTAAGGCCGTCAACAATTTTAGAAACCTCCTTATTAAATGTTTTTTCAACCTCCTCCAGCGTTACTTCAGTGTCTTCTACCGTATCGTGCAACAAGGCGCAGATAACCGAAGTAGCATCCAGCCCCATCTCTTCGCTTACTATTTTAGCCACGGCTATAGGGTGCATTACGTAGGGTTCCCCGCTTTTGCGCCGCATATCTTTGTGGCTCTCCATGGCAAGTTCGAAAGCCACCCGTATCATCTTCTTTTCCTGCAGGGTTATGCTCTTTCGCAATGAACGGAGAAGGCTGCGGTACTCCTTCAAAATCATCTTCTTTCCACCTTCAATATCTATCGTTGCGTTTTCCATTTGCTTAAATATACGCCCATTTCAGCGCAAAAAAAAGTTTACAAAATCAATTAGTATTTAAAGTGCCAATTTGGGGCAAACGGCAGGGCATTTAAAACCCAAGTTATTAACGGTTTATAGAAATTGTCTAATCCGGTCACATAACCCGCCACCATACTGGCTCAGGCTTAAGCCAAAAAACTGAGTTTACTTATTACCGGATGTAACTTCCTTATACACCAGGCTTGAAATTTCTGAAATTATATGCGATAGCTCCGCGCTATCATTTCCCCGCGTCATAATACACAGTAAATATGGGGAACCCGCCAGATAAACAATACCACATTCATGCAATTGCTTTTGCCCCGAACCGGTTATTGCGCTTTCACTAAACTTATGGGCAATTTGGGTACCCCGGGGAATGCCAGCGGCAATACCTTTATCATAATTAGTAGTACTCAATATTCCTAGGGCCTTTTCGGACATAGCCCGGCTAAGGTAGGTGGCATTATACAACAATCTGAAAAAACCCGAATAATCCCTTACTGATACAGCAATACTATCTATGTTACCTGCGGTATTAATCCCAATATCCGACATTACGGTTAACACAAAGCCGGCCTCTAACTGACGCTCGAGCAGGGCTTTTGCCTCATAATCTGAATTAAGTATCATTCTATCCACCAGGTCCTGGATAGAGTATACATTACCTGGTTTTATCAGCGGGGATGCCAAAGACTGATTTGCAGGCTCCGCTTGATGGCCATCATACTTTACTTGTTGTTTTAAAAAACCCGGCTGTGCATCCTCTCTCTTTAAAGCGGCTATCATTACAGGAACTCTTAATAAGTTAGCAGGCGAAAATTTTTCCAACTCATCGATACCCATCCATGGACCAAAATTCAGATCACGGAAATAGACGGATATAAATGTTGCCTTGCTTTGTTGTTTTGCATTGTTAATGTAAGAAAGCACTTTCTGCTGCATTTGTGCGACAGAATTTAAAGGCGAGGGCTGATAGTTGTCACACTCCAACAAAGGATTAATATACGTGTAACCACC
>DATGXP010000059.1:0-4378 GCA_035298845.1 Chitinophagales bacterium | reverse complement strand
TGTTCTCTTGCAGGTCTTCTTTTTTTACCTGTAGCTCGCCTATGCTTTTTTGTATAGCCAGTGCCTGACCTTTGCGGTATTCGGCAATTTTCAGCAGGTAGTTATACCGCTGTATAGCATCGTAAAAATTATTGGCTGATAGTAAAAATACAACCTGGTTTTGCAGGTGCAGGTTCTGGTAGCTTTTGCGCAGCATGCTGGCGTAGTCGGCCTTCATCTTTTCCACTTCGCCGGCCTTGGTGTTTATCTCTTCTTCCGTTTTGTCTATGGTTTCATCCAGGTCGCCTATCTGGTTGTTTATATTACCTATAAGCCCCTCGCGCGATTTAATTTTTGCCTGTAGCGAAAGTATTTCGCTCATGCTTTTTTCCTTCTTGGCGCTATTGTTTTTTATGGCCGCTTCAATGGTCTTAATCTCATCCTGCAGCTTTTTCATTTGCTGCTGTAGCTGTTCTTTCTTCTGCTTGGTATTGTTTTGCTGGGCCAGGGTAGGTTGCGGCAAAAGCGCAAAAAAAGCCCACAACAGGCACACGGCTAGTATAGCATGGCTGTTTACTTCCGACTTCCGACTTCCGACTTCTAACTTGTTTCTCATTCTACCTTTTAAACTTATCGCTCACCTCAAAGGGAAAGCTCAATTCTTCGTCAGCCTGGGCCCTGCTTATCTGCATGCCCAGTTTAAAAACCTGTCCATCGCGGTTTATTACTATGTCGCGCTTATAACTGAACGGTTTTTGGCTCAAAGAATTATACGAGTCAAAGGTAATTGTCATGTCCTGCTTTAGCAGTTTGTCTTTCAACAGAATTTTACGGATGGTGTAGTTTACTGTGTCCACCCACACCTTCTCCTGCATCTTATCACTCTCCAGGTAAAGCACAAAGGCGCTATCCTCTCTGGCTACCAGGTGCGCTTTTTCATCTACGGTTAATTGTTCCCCCGCAATTATTTGCTGCAGCATGGCAAAGTTAACCGGCAGGCTTATCCAGTTTTTAATATAGCCCACCTCTTGTACCATGTATTCCGAAGTCAGTTTGTTTATAAGCCGGAAAGAATCCGGTGTTATAAACGCCCGGGCACCTTCAAACCCAAACATACCCAGGCTCATCCATATCACGCTGTCGCGCTTTACCCGTATACTGGCATTAAACTGCTGGGCTATATTGCCATCATCCCATGTCAAAACGGTGCGCTCGCTAAGGGTTTTATAGGGTATCTGGTTAGCCTGCACACGCGCAAGCACCGTATCAAAATTCAGTTGCAGCGAGTCCTGCGCATGGGCAGAAAATGAAAGGGCTAAAAACAATAAAAGGAGTCTAAAATTCATGGATTGCAATAAAGTAAAGATTGTGCCAGAGTTTATTGGCAATACGCCGGGCTAATTGGTTTTAAGACAATTAACGACCACTTACTCCACATACTTCCCTTCTGCTATCTTCTTATCAATAGTTGTAGAATCAGTGCCAAGCTCTTTAGCTTGTTTCCAGTACTTAATAGCCTCTTCGGTTTGGCCAAGTTTAAAAAGTATATCACCGTAATGTTCCAGTATAGTACCGCTTTTATCACCACCGGCTTTCAGGGCTTTTTCCTGCCACTCTTTTGCACCGGTGTAATCTTTCATCTCAAAAAGTATCCAGGCATAGGTATCTAAAAAAGAGTTATTGTCCGGTTCAAGCTTGTTGGCATACGCGCTCATTTGCTTGGCCTTTTCCAGGTTTTCTTTGCGCAGGCTTAAGTAATAGCTGTAGTTGTTCAGCACATACGAATTTTCAGGGTCAAGCTTCAGCGAGCGGTCATAGGCGCTATCGCTTTCGGCACCACGGCCCAGGCTATGGTAAGCATCACCCATATTGGCAAAAAACTGTGCGCGCATCTTGTCGTTATCCACGCTCATTTTTTCACCCTTGCTAAAACTCTTAATCGCCCGTTCGTAATCTTTCAACTGCACTTCGGCACCACCCTTAAACAGGTAAACAAAAGCCTGGTTAGGAAATAACTCCATAGCCTCTGTGCTAATCTTCTGCAGGGCTATCCACTCTCTTTTCTGGTTGTAAATAACCATCACCTGCTGCCATACCTGAAAAACATTCTGGCTGTATTTAAGCGATATAAGGTAAGCTGCCAGGGCTGTGTCAAACTGATTGTCTAAGTAGTAAAGGTCCCCTTTAATAGAATATCCTTTCGCGTCTTCAGGGTGTGTAGCCGTTAGTATTTCAGCCAGGTCAAAGGCATCCTGTTTTTTATCCTTTTGCAGGTCCCAGTATTGCAGGTAAGGGAACAGTATTTTTATTTTGGTATCTACATCTACCTTAGGGTTGCTAAACACTTTCTTTACGCTCTCCAGGCTCTGCTGCTCGTTACCGCTTTGCATACCCAGGTCGGCCAGTGCCAGCAGGGCCTGTGCATTGTCCGGTTCCTTCTCCAACACTTTTTTATACATCTCAGCAGCCTTATCCTTCATCCGGTTTGCGCGGTACAGGTCAGCCTCCATCAGCATATAATCAGTTTCGCCAAACTCTTCTACCAGGCGGTGTACCTCGCGCACGGCTTCTTCAAACTTATTCAGGCGAAGGTACAGGTTCTTCTTCTCCAGTATCACATTCTCATCTATGCCAAAGTTTTTTTCAAACTGCTCGTAGGTTTTAATAGCAGCATCAAACTGTCCTGTTTTAGATTGCAGGAAACCCAGGTTTAAATAATAATCAGGGTTATTGGGATACTTGGCTATCAGCGTCTTAAATACATCGGTAGCTTCTTTGGGCTTGCCCTGGTTCATGTAAATAGCAGACTGCATTTCCAGGTACCATTTGTTGCTGGGGTCCAGGCGTGCTGCTTCTGCAGCTTCCTTTTCTGCCTCGGTCAGGTTGCGCATGTTAGTGTATATCTGCGCCAGCTGAAAATGCGCATTGGCATTTTTAGGGTCGGTGGCCAATACTTCTTTATAGCTTTTAATAGCATTGTCCCAATCCTCTATCACCTTAGCCTTTTCCGCTTCCATAAAAAGGCGCTCCGTTTTTTGCTGGTCGCTTTTATCAAGGGGCTTGGTTTCAGTTTTATCCGCGCCTTTTTTCTTTTTCTTCTTCTTTTCGTTATCGGTAGGCTGTGCAAAGGCATGGGCGCCTATAGCCAGCGATAGAAAAACCAGTATGGTGGAAACAAATTTCATTAATAGCGAACGCTCGTTTTTAAATCAAAAAATCTATTCAGTTTCTTTTATAAAACCGGCGTTCCGGAGTGTTTATTGAACCAGGGAATTAAAATCGCCCAAACTCAAATCTTCCATTCGCCCTTCAAGTTTAACATTATTCCCAATCATTGAGTTTTCGATTAACTTATTTTTTATAATCGTTTTACCCTGAATAATGCTGTTTTTAACTACACTGCTCTCAATTACTGTGCCTTTGCTGATAGAAACATGCGGCCCTATCACCGAATTGCGCAGTATTACATCGTCCTCTATATAGCAAGGATGCAATACCACAGTATTTTGCACAACGGCCTTGCTGCTAACCAGGTTTTCATCTTTTATAAACTCCAATATGCGCTGATTAGTATACACCGTAGCATCTTTATTTCCGCAGTCCAGCCATTCTATTACCTCTCCCTTGTAGAATTTCGACCCCTTGCTCTTCATGTTCTCCATGGCATCGGTCAGCCAAAACTCACCACCCTTCTGAATATTGTTATCCAGCAGGTATTGCATTTCATCACGCAGGTATTTGCCGTCTTTAAAATAATAGATGCCGATAATGGCAAGGTCCGATACAAAATCCTTCGGTTTTTCTACAAAATCGGTAATCACGCCATCGGCATTCATTTTTACCACCCCAAAAGCCGATGGGTCGGCTACTTTCTGTACCCAGATAATACCATCCTTAGCTGCATCAATTTTATAATCAGCCTTAAACAGCGTATCGGCAAACGCCACTATCACATTACCTTCTAAAAAATCTCCGGCGCATAGTATAGCGTGCGCTGTACCCAGCGGTACATCCTGGTAGCGGATATGGCCTGGCACGCCTACATGCTTAGCTACTTCCATCAACTTAGCCTCTATAGCCTTGCCAAAATCCTCGCGGATAATGAAAATTACATCCGTTACTTTCTCTTCGGTACTCTTTATCAAATCACCCACTAGCCTTTCTACTATCGGCTTACCGGCTATCGGCAACATAGGTTTAGGAATAGTTAATGTATGTGGGCGTAAGCGGCTGCCCCAGCCAGCCATAGGGATAATAATGCGCATTCGTTATTGGTATTTATGTTTTAGCTAAGTTTTATTTTTTATCTGCCGGTAGAGCCAAAGCCGCCCTCGCCGCGTTTGGTTTCGTTCAGTACCTCTACCGGTATCAGCACCGCCCTCTCGTGTTTGGCAATTAC
>DATGXP010000058.1:0-10333 GCA_035298845.1 Chitinophagales bacterium | reverse complement strand
TATATTCGCGCCATGCAATTACGCTGGGCGCTTAAGCGAACAGATGAGGAGAAAGTAAAGGCACTTCACGAAACCCTGAAGGTGCACCCTGTGCTGTGCGACCTGCTGGTTAAGCGGGGTATAGAAACCTATGAAGAGGCGAAGAAATTTTTTCGTCCCGAACTTAGCGAATTGCACGACCCGTTTTTGATGAAGGATATGGACCGGGCCGTTAACCGGATAACAGATGCCATTAGCCGCAATGAGAAGATTTTGATTTACGGCGATTATGATGTGGATGGAACCACGGCTATATCTACCGTGTATTTGTTCTTCAAAGAGTTTTATCCTAACCTCGATTACTATGTGCCGCATCGCTACACCGAAGGCTATGGTATTTCATTTAAGGGAATTGACTACGCAGCAGAGAACGATTTTAAGTTAATTATAGCGCTTGACTGCGGTATAAAATCAAATGATAAAGTTGACTACGCTAACGAAAAGGGCGTTGACTTTATTATTTGCGACCACCATAACCCCGGCACTGAGATACCAAAAGCCATAGCGGTGCTCGACCCTAAGCGCGAAGACTGTAACTATCCTTACAAAGAACTTAGCGGCTGTGGTGTGGGCTTTAAACTGATACAGGCTTTTGCGCAACAAAACGGCATACCGGCAGAGGCCTGTTACAAATATCTCGATTTGGTATGTGTAAGCATTGGTGCCGATATAGTACCTATAACAGGAGAGAACCGCATACTGGCTTTTCATGGTTTGAAAAAGGTAAACGAGAACCCGCTGCCAGGGCTTAAGCGCCTGATAGAAGTAGCTGGCAAGGAAGGAAAGATGGATATTATGAACGCGGTATTTATACTGGCACCGCGCATAAATGCCGCCGGCCGTATGGATGATGCCCGCCATGCCGTAAAGCTTTTAATATGCGATGATGAGGATTTGGATACCGAACTGCATGCCGACAACCTGAATAAGTTTAACACCGACCGCAAAGACCTGGACAGAAGCATAACCCTAAGTGCGCTGGATATGATAGCCGCAGACCCGGTGATGCTTAACCGCAAATCTACAGTAGTGTTTAATCCCGGCTGGCATAAGGGCGTAATTGGCATTGTGGCATCGCGGCTTACCGAAACACATTACCGCCCCACCATAGTGCTTACCGAAAGCGATGGTAAGGTAACCGGTTCGGCCAGGTCGGTAAAAGGGTTCGATTTGTATGAAGCTATTTACGAATGCCGCGAACTGCTTATTCAATTTGGCGGTCATAAATTTGCCGCAGGCTTAACCATGCAGCCAGAGAATGTAACAGCTTTTGCCGAGCGCTTCGATGCAGTAGTATGTGAGCGTATAACCGATGAGCAGTTGATACCGGAACTGGATATAGATGCTGAGTTGCAACTGGATGATATAACTCCGCGCTTTTATGGCATTATTCAGCAAATGGCTCCCTTTGGCCCGGGTAATATGCGGCCGGTATTTGTAAGCCGGAATGTGAAGGATAGTGGCTGGAGCAAAATTGTGAAAGAAGAACATATTAAGTTTTCGATAAAACAAAAAGGCAATACGGTAATGGATGGCATAGGCTTCCGCCTGGCCGATAAATACGCCATGGTTAAAACCGGCCCGTTTGATATAGCCTACCAGATAGATGAAAATGAATGGCAGGGTAACATCCGCCTGCAAATGCTGGTGAAGGATGTTTGCCCTGCCTCTAAATAAATAAGCTTATTGGCACAACTTATTATCCGGTTTACCCACCTGTGATGCTGCATAGTTATCGCGTGCAGCCTCTGTAAAAAATGCTTTTTCGGCGAGGGCCTGCCCGTTGCTGTCGGTACAGGTGTAGTAATATTTTTTGCATGAAGACAGTGCTGCTAAGGCAAGCAGCATAAACATTGCTTTTTTCATAATGTGGCGTTTTGATTAAAAAATGTTTGAGGCCACTAAAACGACAACCGGGAAAGTAGATTGTGTAATTTAAATAACAATAATTTATATGTGTAGCCGTTGCGATAAACTGTGCAGCTACAAAACAAGAGAGGCTACCCATACGGATAGCCTCTCTTAATATAATGCATAACGCAGGCTTACATCTTCTTATCGTCCACCTTATCAAGATATGTTTCTATCTCGCTGAATAGCGGGCCGAACACATCTTTATCGAAAGGAGATTGAAGGTTGGCGAGTTTTACCAGGCCAAGGAAAGAATCGCTGCCACCGGCTTTGCAGAGGCGCAGGTAATCGGCCCAGGCACTCTTAAAATCTTTCTGGCTTTTGCTCCAGAACTGGAAAGCACACAATTGCGCCAGGCAATAATCGATATAATAGAAAGGCGAACGGTAAATATGGCCCTGGCGTTGCCAGAAACCACCGCGCTCTAAATAATCTATACCATCATAGTCCATCCATGGACGGTATTTCTTTTCCATTTCCAGCCATACCTGCTTGCGCTCTGCCGGTGTCATATCCGGGTTTTCGTAAACAATATGCTGAAACTCATCTACCGCTACGCCATAAGGCAGGAACAGGATGTTAGAGGATAGGTGTACGAATTTGTATTTATCGGTGTCTGCGCCAAAAAACAGGTTCATCCATGGGTATGTAAGCTGTTCCATACTCATGCTGTGTATTTCGCAGCTTTCCATGGTGGGCCAGTAATACTCCTCTACCTGAAAATTGCGGCTTTCGAAACATTGGAAAGCATGGCCTGCTTCATGTGTTAGTACATCCACATCGCCTATAGTGCCATTAAAGTTGGCAAAAATGAAAGGCGACTTATATTTAGGGAACATAGTGCAGTAACCACCACTAGCCTTTCCTTTCTTATTTACAAGGTCCATCAGGTCATTATTCACCATAAAGTCGAAAAACTCTTTGGTTTCGGCTGAAAGTTCCGAATACATTTTCTGTCCATTGGCAACTATCTCTTCTGGCGTGCCAATTGGTTTTGGATTACCCGAGTTGAAATTGTGCGCCAGGTCGTAGGCTTTAAGTTTATCTACACCAATACGCTCTTGCTGGCGCTGGCGCAGTTTGGTTGCCAGTGGCACCACGTGCTTTAGCACCTGCTCGCGGAAACCTGCAATCATATCCGCATTGTAATCGGTGCGGGCCATGCGGTAATAGGCCAATTCTATAAAGTTCTTATAACCAAGCTTTTGCGCAATACGGTGGCGTACTTTTACCAGTTTGTCATATATCTCGTCAAACTCCTGTTCGTGGCTGGCAAAAAATCCGTGGTTAGCGTGGTAAGCTTTTTTGCGCACCTCGCGGTCGGTGCTTTCCATAAAAGCCGAAAGGGCGGGCAAGGTTAGCTTTTCGCCGTTAAACTCTACCTCGGCACTGGCTACCAGCTTGGTATATTGGGTACCCAGGCGGTTTTCTTCTTTCAGGTCTTCTATTATAGATGTATCAAACGTTTTTAAGCTCACATCAGCCAGGTTAAACAGTTGATTACCAAAGTCTTTCTGCAAATCGTTCTTAAACTTTGACGAGCCCAGCGATTTGTAAAACTTAATGTGCAGGTCTTTAATTACAGGTTCATTAGTATCGAAAAATTCCTGTTCGGCTTCGTAAAAAGCATTGGTAGTATCTATCGAGTTGCGCACTGAGGCAATAGAAGCATAAGTGCTAAACTCATTTTTCAGTTCATTTATACTGGCAAGCACTTCTTTTTGCTCTTCAGCATTTTGGGCACTATCAAATCGGGATAACAGGGTATTAAAATCGCTTTCTACCTTGGCCAGGTCTGGCCGTTTATAACTCATCTCAGAAAACTTCATGCTGGCATATTATTAATGAATAGCAAACCTAAAGAATTCTGCTGGATATTAAGGTAGGAAAAGAAAATGTCAATAAGATTGGGAAGGTTAATCCTCCAACATCCGGCTACTGGCATGTTTGTAATATTGCCAGTAAGATATAATGAGCCTTACCTGGAATGCAGAAAGCATAACCAGGGCTGCAGTGCCAAAAAACACCAATTCTTTATATAGGTAGTCAAACATCTCCCGTTTTACATCTTCAAAAATTATAACCTTAGGAAAACCAAAGTCTTCGATGTAAAAATTGTCGGCTAAACCAATGAATTTCTGTAGGTTATACATAATATATATAAACAGGCTGAGGTTGCCCGCAAACAGGATAAAGCGGATAGCAGCTGGCCTTAAAAAAGGAAGGCTGCGAAAAGTAACCGACCACCTGAAATAAGTGATCGCTATAAAGATAAAGAAGGAATTCATCTTCCAGTATATAAAGTCGAGCTTGCTGGTAATAGGGTAAAGCACTGCCGTTATAAGCAATGCGGTAATGGCCATCCAAAGGGCTTCTTTTACAAAATATAACAGGTTTTCGCGGGTAAATACACTCATAAGTACGGATAGGTTTCTCGGTAATAGACTTCTAACTGTTTGTTTCCGCTTAATACCTGCCTGAATGCGAAGGTATCTTTAAGCCCCAATTGCACGGCCTTTTCGAACCATTTCTCACTATTTTCTTCTTCGCCCCATTTAGAATAGATAAAACTAATACCACCGCTTAGCACGGGCGAGGGTGTTTGCGTCATCCTTGCGGCCGTCGAATCAGCCCAGGCCAGGCTTTTAGCCTTATCGTTTACTTTAATATATAGTAAGGCAGTATTCAAATAGGTATATGCCGATGTATCGCCCAGTGAAATGGCCTTGAGCAAGTATTTTTTTGCCGAATCGACCTCGTTTTGAACATTATACACTGCCCCAAGCGCCGAATAATAAAGCGATTGGCCCGGCTGCCGGGCTATGGCATAGCGATAATTAATAATGGCTAAATTGAAATCTGCCTGAACATAAGCTTCATTTCCGGCAAGCATCCACGCATCAGCATTTTCCGGAAACTGCTTTAAATATTGCTGTAATTTAATCTTCGTTGTATCAGCCGGAACCTGGCCGCGGTTGATATAAATCTGGTTATACAGTTGGTAATAAGGGTTTTGTGCGGGGTCGGTAGAGGGAGAATCGGTCTTTTGCCTGCAACCGATGAAGAGCAAAAGGAGACAGAAAAAACAATAAACCAAACGACTTGATTGCATAATTGAAGCGCAATTTTAGGATTTAATTTTAACCTTTTGCTTTCCAACCTTTTAACATTGGTCTACATCTGCTATCATTTAAAACAAAATAGGGCTTGTTTGCTTTCAAATTGGCTCAGATTGTTATTTTAGCGTCCTCTAAAAAAAATCAACCATATTTTCGATGAGAAAAATCTTACTATTTGCCTTGTTATGCGGCTCTCTTTTCACCGCTAAGCTATACGCCCAGTTTCCGGGGTGCCCCTCTGTAAATATTGCTCAGGGTACCAATGGTGTTTTGGTGCTGCCTTGTGGCCAGACATGTACTAACCTTACTGCTACTGCTTTTGCCGGGGCCCAGTCTACATCTTACACTGTAAGCAGTATACCATATACCCCTCCGTTTCCGTTTAATACCGGTACGCAGATATTGGTAAATACAGATGATATATGGTCGGGTGTTATAAGCCTGCCATTCAATTTCTGTTTTTTCGGCAATACCTATAACCGCATTATTGTTGGGTCAAACGGCGTATGCTCGTTTAATGTAACTAACGCGGCAGCAGGTAATAGCTGGCAAATTCCGGGCACTATCCCATCGGCTACTCCTGCCGACTTAACCAACAGTATTATGTGCCCATGGCAGGATATTGACCCTACCAACCAAGGGCAGGTTTTTTATGAAATTGGAGGTTCTTATCCTTGCCGTTACTTTAAAGTTTCATGGTTTAACGTGCCTTACTATGGCGACCCTAATAGCGTAAACACTACCCACTGCCAGGGCATTGCACGCCGCGCTACTCAGCAGGTTATTTTATACGAAACTTCGAACGTAATTGATATGTATATTGAGCGTAAAGACGTTTGTTCTGACTGGAACAACGGACGCGCTACACAAGGTATTCAAAATGCAAACGGAACCGTAGCATATGTAGTACCTGGCAGAAATGCTTCAGTATGGACTGCCACCAACGATGCACAACGTTTTACCCCGGCAGGTGCTGCTAACTACACCATCGCATGGTTTAATGGTGCTACACAAATAGGTACAGGCAATACATTGAATGTATGCCCCGTAGGTGGAACTACTTACCGTGCCGAAGCAACTTATGCAGATTGCGCTGGTACCCAGGTTGTAGTTAACTCTTATTTATATGTAAATACATCAGGCGTTACTTCTACTGTAGACTCGGTACACGAGGTAGATTGCTTTAATGGCACAACTGGTGCTGCTTATGCATCCTTTAATTCAAACTCTGCCGTATTATCTTACGGATGGTCTCCGGGCGGAACTCCTAACTCAACATCTATTACAGGTATAGGTCCAGGTACTTATACCTTTACGGTAACAGATGCTTCTAACTGTACAAGCTCAAGCACGGTTACATTAACTAACCCTGCTGCATTTACAGTAAACGTACCGGATACTTCTATTACGTCTTGTAATGGTGGTACTGCATCATTAACTGCCACACCATCTGGTGGTGTAGCGGGATACACTTATTTATGGACTCCGGGCAACAGCACCAACCAAACCATAACCGGTATAGGCTCGGGAACATATACAGTAACTGTAACCGATAGTCGGAATTGTACGGCCACCGATGCAGGTACCGTAACCATAACGGGTAGTAGCCCAACATTCAATCCTCCGGTAATAACAGATGCAACATGTGCAGGCAACAATGGAAGTATAGTAGTAAGTGTAGCCGGCGCAGTAGGAACTGTAAGCTACGCATGGTCGCCTACACAACCCGACAATGATACTATTACCGGCCTTGCTGCTGGCACCTATTCTGTAACAGCTACCGATGGTAATGGTTGTACAGTATCTGCTACTTACACTGTAGGTGGTGGTGCCCCAATTGCTTTTGGCGCTCCTGTAATTACGGATGCAACATGTGCTGGCAATGATGGCAGCATAGTGGTAACTGTAACAGGTGCTACCGACCCTATCTCTTATAACTGGTCTCCGGCACAACCCGATAATGACACTATTACCGGCCTTGCTTCTGGTTCTTATTCTGTAACTGCTACCGATGCAAATGGTTGCACAGCATCCGCTACTTATAATGTAGGTGCCGGCGCTCCAATTACTTTTGGCGCACCTGTAATTACAGATGCAAGCTGCACCGGCCTAACAGGTAGCATAGTAGTAACCGTAACAGGCGCTACCGACCCTATCTCTTATAACTGGTCTCCGGCACAACCCGATAATGATACTATTACCGGCCTTGCTGCAGGTACTTATTCTGTAACTGCTACCGATGCAAATGGTTGCACAGCCTCTGCCTCTTACAATGTGGGTGCAGGCAATGGCATATCTTTCGGTCCTGCTGTTTTACAAAATGCCAGCTGCTCAGCTAACGACGGTGGTATAATTGTAACTGTAAACAACGCTACTCCGCCAATTGATTATGTGTGGTCGAACGGATTGCCTAATAACGATACAGTAGGAGGCCTGGGTGCAGGTATATATAATGTAACCGCTACCGATGCAAACGGTTGCACAGCCAGCGCTTCATATACTATTACCAAGGCAGCTACATTTACCTTTAACCCGCCGGTAATTACCGATGCAAGCTGCGGTGCAAGCAATGGTAGCATTGTGGTTTCTGTATCAGGAGCTGCCCCACCACTTGATTATGTTTGGACAGGTGGTTTACCAAACAACGACACCGTTACCGGCCTTGCTGCCGGTAGCTATACCGTAACAGTAACAGATGGTAACGGCTGCTCTGATTTTGCTACGTACACAGTAGGCCAAAACAATAGCTTTACATTAGGTGCGCCGGTAATTACCAACGCGGGTTGCACTACCAATGATGGAAGTATAGTTGTTACCACACCAGGCGCTGCACAACCAGTAACCTTTGTGTGGTCTCCGGCACAAGCCAACAACGATACTATTACCGGTCTTGCAGTAGGCAACTATTCAGTAACAGCTACCGATGCTAACGGATGCACCGCCAGTGCTACTTACAATGTAGGCCAAAACACTTCTATTGTTATTACCAATGCTACTGTAAATGATGTATCGTGCTCAGGCACCGGTTCGATTTCGGTAACCGCTACTGGTGGTACCGGCACACTTACTTATACGTGGGCTCCAACCGGCAGTGGTAATCCTGCTACCGGCTTAGCTGCAGGCACATATACACTTACAATTACCGATCAGGGTGGTTGCAGTCTTACTGCTACTTATATTGTAGGTAACACACCATGCGGCGATTGCCCGGCGGTATCTACCGATAACAATGTGACAATACCGTGTGGCGAAAGTTGTACTACGCTTGCTGCCACTGCCATAGCAGGTTACAAAACCACTGCTTATTCAGGTGCACCGATAGCATACAACCCAACAGCGGCATTTAACACCGGTACACCTATATTGGCAAACATAGATGATACATGGTCGGGTGTAATTACCCTGCCATTCAACTTCTGTTTCTTTGGAAGCACTTATAACCGCCTTATTGTAGGTTCTAATGGTATAGTTAGCTTTAACATCAACCAGGCCAATGGATTTAACGAGTGGGAAATTCCAGGTCCGCTACCTAGCACCGCAACGCCGGATGTTAGAAATGCTATCATGGGCCCTTGGCATGATATGGACCCTACTTTTGCAGGTTCTATTTCATACTCTGTAATCGACTCTTACCCATGCCGTAAGTTTGTAGTTAGCTGGTTCGATACGCCAATGTTCGGCGATCCTAATAGCGTTAACGATGGAATTTGTACCGACGAATATCATCAGACACAACAGATTGTGTTGTATGAAACTACGAACGTAATTGATATCTATATTCAGGAAAAAGAATCGTGCGTAGACTGGAACGATGGTTTAGCTATAGAGGGTATCCAAAACGCTGCAGGTACTGTAGCCTATACGGTACCTGGCAGAAATGCTACTGTATGGAGTGCTGCTAATGATGGCTACCGCTTTACACCGGCTGGTGCGCCTAACTACGTAATCAACTGGTTTGAAGGTAATGCACAGATTGGAAGCGGCGATACTATAACAGTGTGCCCGGATAGCTCTACTATCTACCGCGTAGAAGCAGTGTATACTAACTGCGATAACTCAACTATTACTGTAAGCGATTCTGTATTTGTAACTGTAGAAGGTAGCGTAACAGTTTCAATCGATTCATTTACAAACGTAAGCTGCAATGGTGGCAATGATGGAGCTGTATACGCTTCGTACAGCAGCACCGATAGCACTATTGTATCTTTTGGCTGGACACCTAACGGTGCCGGCTTAACATCTCTTACAGGTATACCGGCAGGTACGTATGTTTTCAGCGCTACTAACGCCGCTGGTTGCACCGTAACAGACACCGTAGTATTATCAGAGCCTGCGCCACTTGTGGCTAATGTGCCCGATACTACAGTTTACAATTGCGTGCAGGGGCCAGTAACAGTTTCTTTAACAGCTACTGCTACCGGCGGTACTTCAGCCTACGGTTTTGAATGGGCTGGTGGACAAACAACTGCTACCATTACCGTAAACGCTACCGGTACTTATACAGTAACTGTAACCGATGCTAACGGATGTACTGCTACCGATGCAGGTACTGTAACCCAGGTTATAGCTGACCCAATATTTAATACTCCTGTAATTACTAACGTAACCTGCAATGGTGCCGATAACGGAAGCATTGTGGTTAGCGTAAGCCAGGCTACACCGCCAATCGTTTACAACTGGTCGAACGGCTTGTCGTCTAACGATACTGTTACTGACCTTGACCCGGGAACTTACACTGTAACTGCTACAGATGCTAACGGTTGTTCTGTAACTGCTTCTTACAGCATTACCGAGCCTACTGCAATAGTAATTGGCAATCCTACTATAACCGATGCAGGTTGCACAGTAGGTGGAACAATTACAGTAACCGCAACTGGTGGAACTGGTACACTTACTTATGATTGGTCGAATGGAGATAGCGGCACCTTTGCTGATAGTCTTGCAGCGGGTAGCCATACTTTAACTGTAACCGATGCTAACGGTTGTACTGCTACTGCTACTTATACGGTTAACGCGGCACCAGGCTCAGTAGCCTTTGGTCCGGCGGTGGTTGTAAATGTTAGCTGCAATGGCGGCAATAACGGAAGCGTGCATGTGGTAGTTACCGGTGGTACTGCTCCATTCGTTTATGTATGGAGCCCTAACGTGAGCACCGATAGCACCGCCGATGGTCTAGCTGCGGGTACTTACAACGTTACCGTAACCGACAACCAGGGATGTTCGGCTTCTACTACAAATACTGTAACACAACCTGCGGCAATTAC
>DATGXP010000057.1:0-12897 GCA_035298845.1 Chitinophagales bacterium | reverse complement strand
AAAACGCTTACTTTCGCCCCATAAAACTAAAACCATCCCTTACATGATAATTACCAAGAAGATTGAGAAAGCACTGAATGAACACCTTACGCTGGAGATAAATGCCCAGTTTAGTTACCTGGCTGTGGCCAGCTGGTGCGAGCGCGAGGGCTACGAAGGCACCGCTAAATTTTTTTACAAACAAAGTGCCGAAGAGAGCGCCCACTTTATGAAGTTTTTTACCTATATTAATGAGGTAGGTGGCCATGCCCTTGTGCCCGCTTTCAAAACTCCCCGCTACGAGTTTAAATCTATACAGGAAGCCGTAGAAATGGCACTGGAGCACGAACAAAAAGTAACCCGCGCCATATACCAGATAGCTACCCTTACCAAGAAAGAAGGCGATCACGCTACCGAGGTTTTCCTTACGTTTTTTATAGATGAACAGAAAGAAGAAGAGGTGCAGTTTAAGCGTATACTCGATAAGATAAAACTAATAGGTGGCGGCCCTCAATCGCTTTACTATATCGATAAGGAATTCGATAAACTATCGACAGTTGCCACCGGTGGTAAAAAGAATAAGAAAGATAAAGGCGGCGAAGCGGAGTAAGCGTATATTGGCTTTATTCAACCGGTTATAAAACAGAAAGGGACCCTGCAATGCATAGTCCCTTTCTGTTTTATAGTCAGATAGATTACTACTTCATCTCCGGTGTATAAATCCTTTCGGCATGGTCATACGCCCATTTCTTGTCCAGGCTTTCTTCTTTAGTTTGGTGGTTTACGTATAACTGCATCTGGTCGGTGTAGTGTTTGCTGCCGGGCTTGTTGCTGGTGCCATAAGGCGATATGGTACGAAACTGAGGCCCATCTTTAGTAAACTTAGCCAGTAGTATAAACGATTCGCCAAGCCACACCCGTATTCTGCCTTTAGTATATGGGTTGCCATATTTGGCATCCCACAAATCGGCGCCTCCCTCTATCGGCAGGTCTACATCACCGCGCTGGTGGCGCTGGTAATCGCCCAGGGGTACGGTAAGCGTACCAAAGTTAGCCAGCATATCTTTCTTTACTTCCTGTATGGCTTTTACAAAAAACTCAAACTTCGCTTTCTTATCGGTGGCAAACTGCTTCTCCATCTGCCTGTTGGTATTGTTG
Source organism: Chitinophagales bacterium (assembly GCA_035298845.1). Taxonomy (GTDB): domain Bacteria; phylum Bacteroidota; class Bacteroidia; order Chitinophagales; family LD1; genus Bog-950. The sequence goes on along the minus strand of DATGXP010000057.1, from coordinate 11,760 downwards.
TATATATAATAAAATACCTTAAATGATAAGGCGGCGTTCATGTTCTTAACATCGGCAGTGCGGTTCCACGCTTTTAAAACCTTTAGTGCATCTGCAATATCCGGGTGCTCTTCTTCCTTCAGTTCTACTATATCAAACGCCTGAAACTTTTTGAAGAAAACCGGGTTAGCGGGGTAGTGGTTGTCATATTTTATCTTCAAAAAATCATCCCAGCTTACCTTATCATACTTCGCTATGTTTTCTACAAACCGCATCCCTCTGTTGGTCATGGTAGTATCATGGCACATAGAGGCTATGTTAGGTGTGCATACGGGGTTGCTGGCCGCGCAGGTAGAACTAAAGCAGGTGTTGTTTGCATTAAATACATAACCGCAATCGGGGTTTAGTACCTGCGGTATAGCTGTTTCGGGAAAAAACTCAGTCCACAGGGTTTTCTCAGTATTGCCCGGCACGGTGGTTGTCCAGTCATATCCTTCGGCCCGTTTAGGGAAAGCCCCATTGCTTATAAAGAAGATAGTATCAAACCTATCGGCATACGTGATGTTCTGGTTTACTATACCCTGTATATCCAGCGCATGCCTAAACTCGGTAAAGTTCCTTGCCTTATCCATCCTATACCATTGTTCCGGTGCTTTAATAGTCATGTTACTGGCTAAGCGTATGGCAAACATGCCCTTCTTGTTTACTACCGTAGCGCCAAATTTGCTCCACCATATCTTTTTGCCAATGGTTAAAATAAACTTCTTCTTATCGGGGTGTTTGGCAAGGTTTACCGATAGTTTGGCGCGGCCGGTTTCTAACTTATGCGATACACCATCTACCAGGTAGAGGTTCTTCTTTTTAGGGTCAGGCTCCAGCTGGTAAATATCAATAGCATCAAACCCATTGGTGGTATGCGCCCAGCCCAGGTTTTCGTTCACCCCATGAAATATAGTAACCCCACCATGAAAAGTTGAGCCATACATATTCATGCCTTCTTCGCTTTGCAGGTGCGCCTCGTACCACGATAATGGCCCTTCCAGCGGTTGGTGCGAGTTTACATCCAGGTATACAAGGCCATCGGCTGTTTTGTGCGAGTTCATGGCAATAGCGTTAGAGCCACGTCCTTTCTCTGCAAACGATACCTGCGGCACAGTGCCATCAACCATTTGCCCCAGTGCCCCATCTACACCGGTCATCAGTGCCATAGCCAGCATATAGCCGGCTATAAAATCTTTAGGGCCTACCGGCATTGCCTTTTTTACCAATACTTCTTCCGGGTGCAGCTCGGCATAATGGTTACCGGCATCTGCAGAAGCTTCCAGTATCTTTTTAAACTCCGGCGATAAATCTTTTTCGTAATGTTCATCTATGGTTTGGCGGATACGCAATAGCTGAACTGCATAGTCAATTTTGGCACCGTCTATACCCAGGTGCCGGCCCAGCATACTCTTTGCCAATAGCAAACCCCACTGCACGGTTACAAAATCATCTTCGCATTCTGCCCATACCAGTCCGTAGGCACAATCGGCATCAGTTTTGCCAAAAATATGTGGTACGCCAAAACTGTCGCGTACTATCTCTACATTATACTTTTTAGAGCTTTGCGCGTAGATGGATACACCTGCAAATAGTATAATTGCTGTTAATAAGGATTTTTTCATGCGAAGGTAACTGTGTGGTTTTTGAAGTATGGCAATGTGCTAATGTAATGCACCCTGGCATAAAGAGGGTGTTGATTAGAACAAATATTTACTGTTTGGAGGTTCTTGTTAGGTTATTAGCTTTGCCAGGCTGTTAAACAGCTTTAAAATACTATTTATGAAAAAGAAGATTCAATTGCTCTCATTTTTTGCGGCCATGGTAGTTATAGTCACTATTGCATCGTGCACACGTACCTGTGATTTAGGCTACGAAGGCGACCATTGCGTAGACCCTGTAAGAGCAAAGTTTATTGGTACTTTTAGCGGTAGCGAAACATGTGGTACAACTACCGATACGTTTTCTGTGGCTATCAGCGAGGTGTCGAACGATGTTACAAAAATCAGGATTAACAATATAGCCAATACAAGCCTTAATGCTACCGGTACGGTGCTGGAAAACGGCAGCATCACTTTAGCACCGCAGGCTTTTGGTAATGGAGGAAATATAAATGGCAGTGTTACTTTTACCGGTGGTAAAGTAAACCTGGCATACCATATTTCTTACGACCCTGCCTCGGGCTTGCCGGATATTACTTGCAACTGGTTGCAGGATTAAATAAAGCATTAATATATACTGCGTATTTAAATGTAGTTTTTAAGCTTTCTTTACGCGATGGGTTAAAACATTTTGGGGAAAACTTTTGCAGCGATTTGGCTAAAAAGTATACTTTTACGCCACATTATTATTAAACCAAAACTAAAAACAACATGAAAAAGATTTTCAATTCTCTGTTCATTATGGCAGCTTTCACTGCTATGTTCTCTGCATCTTCTTGTACTAAAGTTTGTGATGAAGGATTTGAAGGCAGCGATTGCAAAACAGAATGGCGCACTAAATTCCTGGGTACTTACGCTTTTGCTGATATATGCCCATCTGGTAACTATACTGGTACCGCCAGCATTTCTGTATCTTCAAATAACAATGTAACTATCTTAATTACAAACTTCGGTGGTATCGGTGCTGCTGCCGTTGTTAACGGAACGCTTGTAGAATCTAACAAGGTTACTATCACTAGCGGTACTGCTAACCAATACACAGTTAATTCTGCTTCTGGTACTATTAACAACAACATCATCAACTGGACTTACTCTCTTACAGATCCTAGTAATCAATCTGAGAGCTGTACTTCTACCTGGACTAAACAATAAGCGGTAGTTTATCTGTTATTAAAAATGCCCTTCTGTTTAAACGGAAGGGCATTTTTGTTTTTAGGATATGTCGTTTATGTTTATATACAGGAGTTTTTTGAGTTGGATGAGGTGGTGAGCAATGTGTAATAACAAGTTAAAATGTTGAATAAAAAACGGCAACCCTATTCTAGAGTTGCCGTCTTTCTTTATTGTGAGGCACTAATGGCCTGCAGTTAACGCTATTTACTTCTTGGTTGCTCCTGGGCGGCTGTTTAGTGTTTTGGTAGAATCTTTTTTACCACTTTCGTTAGATCCCGGACGGTTGTTCAATGTTCCCGGATTTTTGTTTTCGTTGCTACCTGGGCGGTTGTTAATGGTGTTAGGCTTTGTTTCATCCTTCTTAGGTTCAGGCTTTGGCTTAGGTTTTACAGCTGGTTTCTTTCCACCTTTCTTGGCAGCAGCAGCTTCTTCCTCTAACCATGCAGCATAGGCCACATTAGCTAATGAATCGACCTTGGCAGTGCACTCAGCATTAACCTGATCTTGTAAACCGTTTAATTTCTCATCCACCAGGGTCTGAATTTTTGCATTTTGCTCATCCACCTGTTTCTTAACTTCAGCAGCATTGTTGCAGCTGGTAAGCGCAATAGCCACAGCCAGTGTGGTGCCTGCCGATAAATTCATGAATATCTTTTTCATTGTCTTTTAATTTTTTGGGTTTAGTCAATTAGTTAGTTGCTGTCTCTGCACTCTTCAATGCTTCTACTTTGGCGTTTACCTGCGCTTCAAGGCCGCTTTCGCAAGCTGCTCTAAGTTCAGTTAGTTTCGCCTCTGACTGCGCAGCAACGGTTGAATCAACCTGTGCATTAATTTGCTCCTGGGTTAGGGGAGTAAACTTCTCGCCACAGCTGGCCATAATGGCTGCCACAGCAAAAGTTAGGATTATTCCTTTTTTCATAAATGTTTTTGTTTTAGATTATTAATAATGAGCGAAAGTAGTTTTTTGTATTTGAAATATTAAAAAACCTATGTCACAAAATTGATGTGATTTATATCAATACAAAAAGCGCCTTACGGCGCTCCTTGTATCCTTCAATTAAAACCAAACTTTTATATGCTTTTTATGCTATTTTCTTCATAGCGTAGTCTGTCGGGGCCGCCACGTGCTGTGGATTTGCCATACCAAATGCCTGGTAAATTTCGTCGTAGCTATAGCCTGCTTCCTCCACTAGTTTGGGCAGGTAGTGCGCCATAGTTTCAAGCAGGTGGTTAATGTCCTGCAGGCTGTGGTGGTTGGTTAGCGCAATGCGCACACCGGCATTTTTTACCGATACAGCAGGAAACTGCGCCAGGTTAAACATAATTCCCTCTTTGTTCAATATCTCCGATAGCTTAAAGCCTATTTCTGGCTTGCCTACACCAATGTAAAAAATAGGGGTAAGCTCGCTGCTAATAAGTGGCAAATGGTAATAACTTGCTTTTTCTACAAAAAACAGCATACGCTCATAAAGGTCATTTTGCAGGGTTTCTATCTCATCGCTCAAGTGTATTTGCGACGCAGCAACTATACCCCCTAGTACGGCAGGCTGCAGCGGCCCCGAGAAGATAAAGGAACTACCGCAATTTTTAATGGTGCTTTTCTCTTCTTCGCTGTTAAAAACCAGGGCACCTCCACAATTGGCAAAGCCTTTTGCCAGCGAGGTTGTCATCATCATACGGGGGTGGTGGGGCATACGGCTTAACACAAGGCCACGACCATTTTTACCAGCCCAGCTCATGCCGTGCGCATCATCTACATAAAAATTGAACTGCTCGTATTTATCCAGTAAATTCCATATTTGCTTGAATGGGGCAGCATCGCCATACATAGAATAAACCCCATCGGCAAAATACCATACCCGGTCATATTTCTGTTGTAGGTCTATAATACGTTCTTCCAGCAAATCTATGCGGTTGTGCGGCAGGGTCTCTACATAGCAGCCTTCCCCTTTTACCATCTGTATGGCATTGCGAACACTGTTGTGCACCTGTTGATCGGCAATGCAGGCATCGCGCTCGCCTATAATTACCGGAATGGTAGATACATGGCCCAGGCTGGTAGTAGGTGCCAGTAGCACAGGCTTGCCAAAAATATCGCCCAACATATTCTCAACTTCCTCATACATACCCATTTGTAAGAAAGTGCGGGAACAAGAGAACTGTGTGCCGAAATTTTTAACAGCTTCTATGGCCGTATCTTTTAGCCGTTGGTCGGTTTCGAGGCCCAGATAACTGCAAGAACCGTAGTAAACCATTTTATTACCTCTTACGGTAACGTGCTTACCATCTAATATCTGATCCTGGGTAGAGCCGTGGATTAAACCCAGCTCGCGGTTTTTGTTGAAAATCTTGTTGATAACATCAGTAAACTCTTTTTTCATAATTGCGGGTTTTATCTCAGGAAATAAGATTTGCAATACAAAGCTACCCAGTAATAGTGCATAGTAAGCATATTGAACTACTGAAATAACTTGTATTTTACCAGCGCTACCCGGTTTTAGTGCTTAAAATATCAACTATTTGGGCAGTAGCGTATAGTATAATGTGCAGCTACGGCTGGCAGCGTGCAGATGTTGTGGAGGTAGATCCATTTTGCCTATTTATACTTACACTTGAAATATGCGGATGAAAAACATCTTTGAGCGGATTAAAGGGGAATCGTATTGGAAAGAGCGCGTAGTTACGGGCTTTATGGTAACCGGCTACCTGATAGGTAATCTGGTAGAGATGATGAGCGGCAAGGTAACCGACGACCCTGCTATAATCTGGATTGCAGGTGTGGTAATAGGAGTGCTGGTAATTGTATGTTCCCTTTTACCCAAATATAAAGCTTATACATCTCCGCTTTTTAAATTTTTCCTGTTTTACCTCAACTTCAATATCATTTATGCTTATAGTAAAAGCACGCAGATACCCGACGACCAGGGGGAATTTTTTTACATGCTCTTTAGCTATATTTTATTTGTGGTTATCTGTTTTGCCCTTGATAACCGTCGGGAGCTTATAGTATATACCATAGCCGAAATTAGCCTGTTTGCTATTGCTGTCTATCTTAACCGCGAGTACAATCCCATGCTGCTGGATGCTATGCAGATGTTCACGTTTGCCATAGTGCTGGGAGGCAATTTTATGATAAACGAGCAGCGGATGAAGTATTCGCAAATTTCATCGGATGTAAGTATTCAATTTAAGGTGATAAGCGAGAATGCCCGTGATGCGCAAATTATAATGGATGACCAGCTGCGCATAGTGTATATTAACCCATCGGCCGGCCAGCTTACCGGTTACAAAATGAGTGAAATTCAAAAACGTTCACTTAAAGAAATTACCAGTGCCGAAGATTTTGAGCAGATAAACCAAATAGCCGAAAGTTTAAAAACTGTAAAAGGTAGCCGCGAAAGGCTGGAGTACCGCCTTAAACAGGCTAATGGCGGTTACATTTGGGTAGAAAGCATTTTTAGCACCTTTGCAGCTAAAGAGAATGGGGGCGATGAACTGCTTTTTGCAGAAACCCGCAACGTGGAGGAGCGGAAACAGCAGGAAGAGGAGATAAAGCAGCAAATGGTGGTGGAGGAGATGCTTATTCGCCACAGCAACCAGTTTATAAACGTAGACAGGGCCGAAATCCAATCGGGTATTGATGTGGCACTGGGCGAGTTTGGCAGGCTGCTGCAGGCCGATGGTGTATTGGTGTACCGTATGCACGGAAAGATAAGCGATGAGTTCCGGTCAACGAACCAATGGTTTGACGATAAGGAAGTTAAGCTGGCCCAGCACTTTAACCTGGTAGTAAAAATTCAGCACCAGTTAATTGTATTTTTGCGCTCTATACGGGGCGAAAAATCATCGCGAGGGCATTTCATTTTGCCGGGCCAGTTGCACGAAATTCAGGTAATAAATGTGACCGAAGTACCCGGCAAGTCATTTTACATTATACCCTTACAGAGCGGTAATATTGTGAACGGGTTTGTGGTGTTTGTATTCGATCAGGCTGTAGAGCAGGTACCATCTAACTTTTTTGGTCTTATTGGTAACATGGTGGCCAACGCTTTTACTCGTTTGCGCACCGAGATGCGCCTGCACGAGGCGCAGCTTACTAATGAGTTTATCCTCCGTTCGTTGCAAGATTGGTTGTTTATCATCAATAAGGGAGGCGAGTTTACGGGTGGTAATGAATTTTCTACACTGCCCCCTTATATGCCCGATTTTGATTTAATGGGTAAAACATATGCCGAGATATTACCTGGCCAGGCGGGTGAGCTGTTTAAAACAACCCTGGAAGAGGTGGTAGATAATGATATGCCCGGTGCCTTTGAATATCGCGACGATACTTACCACAAAGGCCACTACTTTAAGGTTATTATAGCCCCTTTTAAAGCGAATGAGTATCTGCTTATTATTCGAGATATTACCGATCTGAAGCAAGCGCAGAGTGAGCTGGAAGTGAAAGCCCGCAACCTGGCAAAGAGTAACAAAGAGCTGGAGGAGTTTGCTTATATAGTAAGCCACGATATGAAGCAGCCGATAAGAACTGTGATATCGTATCTGAGTTTGCTTAAGAAGAAACACTTTGACAAACTGCCTGCCGATGCGCAGGAGTTTGTTACCTTTAGTATAGATGGCGCCAACAAAATGAGCGACCTGATACGCGATATACTACAATACAGCAAATTGGAGCAGGAGATTGCTATGGTGCCCGATGTGCAATTAAATGATATTGTAGCCAAAGTACTGGCAGGCCTTAAGGATACAATTGATAAGAACCACGCTACCGTATTATGCGGGCCGCTGCCCGCTATTACCTGTAATCAGACGATGGTTACCGAGTTGTTTCAAAACCTTATAGAAAACGGTATAAAGTATAATCTGAGCGAACAAAAGATAGTGAACGTAAAGGTAGAAGATAAGGTGAGTGAGTGGCTGTTTAGTGTCAGCGATAATGGTATCGGGTTCGATCAGCAATACAGCGAGCAGATATTTAAGATATTTAAGCGCCTGCATACCGATGATGAGTTTCAGGGAACCGGTATAGGCCTTAGTATATGTGCCAAGGTGGTGGAGAAACACGGTGGCAAAATATGGGCAGTTTCTGAAAAAGGTAAGGGAAGTATCTTCTATTTTACTTTCCCAAAAGTGATGTAAAGCTTTGATTTGGTTGCACAAAGCGGCACTGCCTTAACCATACAGTTTATTCTGTCATAATTTTTTTACAGTTTTTCCTTTATAAAGAGGAGACTACAATTGATTGCGCCGGCCCACAAGTTTGATTAAAATCGGATGTGATATTTATCACTCTTTCATACAGCGCAAAACTCACATCTTTGCCCAAAGTGCATTTAAACGAAACAAATAATCCATCAGTTTATTTATAGCAGGATTATACTTTTTTAAATTTTTAATAGGAACGATAAATAAGTGACACAATGAATAATGATAGTACTTCGCGGATTAGTACTAATTGGTATGTTATTACCGGTGGGCCTGGCTCAGGTAAAACAACAATGGTTAATTTGCTGAAAGCAAGGGGGTATAAAACTACCATTGAAAATGCACGTCATTACTTTGATATGCAACGCCTGAATGGAAAAACTGTAGAAGAAGTGAGGAGGCACAAAGAAGAGTTTCAATTAAAAGTGCTGGAGATGCAGATTGAATTAGAAAAAAACCTTTCTCCTGCAGATGTAGTTTTTCTGGACCGGGCTATACCAGATGCGTTGGCATATTACCGGTACTTGAATATTGTAATAGACCTCAAACTTTCGGAAGCTTTATGCAAGGTTTATTACAAAAAAGTATTTATACTCGATTGCCTGCCCCTTGTGCAGGATTATGCGCGCACAGAAGACCAAACAGCACAGAAAAAGATTCATGAGGCAATAACAGAGGTATATAACTCATTGCCTTTTCCGGTGGTTACGGTGCCCGTAATGTTGCCTCACGATAGGGTGGATTTTATTTTAAAAAATCTGTGAGCTAATAGCATGTACTTGGGAGGCTAGGGTAGTGGTAACACAATGTTGTCAACAATTTTGAGCTATTACAATCGTTTCGACGCTATTGGTTTTTAAAATTTTTACAGCAAAAAAAACACCAGTTGTTTGATGCGGTATAATGAAAGGGTAAATAGGATAGCGAGTGAATTGCATTAAAAGTCTGATTAACTTTGATATTCCGGTATTTCATTGAATTTTTCTGCTTCTGCTTCTTCCAGTACAAAATCCTTTATTGCCATAAGCATGGCTTTATTAGAAGTAAATAGTTCGCGGTTAAAATTGATAATTGTGGTAATATCCAAATCCTCGAGCGGGGCTTCAGATGCCTCGTTATAAAAACTATTAAGCGCTGTAGTATAATTAGTATGTACAGTGTTATAAATGCTTTGAAGCAGCGGGAAGGAGCCCTTGCTTTCTTCTTTAAATAAAGAGTCTAGCTGTCGATACAGGCTCTCGGTTTCCTTTTTGTGATGGATAAAGAATTCGTATTTTATATCCTTTGAAGAACGCTGCAGGTTACTTATGTTACCCCCAATATCCTTAATACTTTTTACAGCATACATCGAGCTTCGCACCGCAGATATAAGCCGATTGAGCTGCTCAGAATCCGCTCCCTCAAGTTTGGTTCGCAGATCTAAATAGAAGGATTGAATCTCACCCTGCCATTGGCGGATAAATTCGTACTTATCTTCCGGTGTTTTCAAATCAAATTTTCTGGTCTTATTAATCTCTTTGAAAACCGGGTGCTCTTCAATGAAGGTAGTATCAATTTCAAATTGACTGAGATTAAAAAGCATTGAATTATGCATAAAAAACTCCGTCTCTCTTCTAAAAAGATCAAGAGCGGTTTGTGTTTCTACCGCATTTGCGTGGCCAATAAATGCGGATAATGTAGCATCGGTGTTTTTAAAAAAACGTTCCAGCAATTTCGTAAAAGGGGTTAACAGAGGAAGGAAAATTACTATGCTCAGTAAATTGGTAAGGCTTGAAAAGGTGACCAGCCCAATTAGCGGGTCATGAATTTTAAAAATATCAGTTATCAGGTATAGAATAGGCCGCAGCAATGCAAAAGCAAACAAAGTCAGAAATACATTAAAAAGAAAATTGCCAAGCGCCACTCGTTTTTTTGAAGCGTTGCCGCCTAAAGCACTCAATCCTATTTTAATTGTTGTACCGGTTTCTGAACCCAGTACTATTGCAGTTGCAGGTGCAAAACCAATAGCACCTGAATGAAGTGCGCTTAGTGTAAGCGCCATAGTAACCGAGCTGGATTGCACCAACATAGTAATGATAAACCCTATTAATAAAAAAACCGGTAAGGGAAGCTGTGCGTAATGCGAGAAATCAAATTCCTTTACCTGGGACTCCATCGCGGTTTTCATATAAGCCAACCCAATAAACAATAGGCCAAAGCCTAAAAGGAAATAGGCGGTGTACTTTGCGGCCCTGCGGTTATTAACCAATATAAGTAGAATGCCTCCCACAAAGAGAGCTGGATATGCCGCAATTTCTATATTAACTTTAAAACCCAGCGTAGCAACTACCCAGCTATCGAGTGTAGTGCCTAGGTTGGCACCCAGTATTATAGCTATGGCATTTTTCATGGTAAACACGCCGGCACCTACAAAAGCGAGCACCATAAGCGAGACCATAGAGCTACTTTGTAGAACAGCCGTAACTATAGCACCACCGGCTACAGCTCCGAACCTATTCTTTGTAATGCGCTGAAGGAATAGCTTGAAATTTCTACCCGAGATATTTTTTAAAGCCTCCTCAATCAAGTACATGCCAAAGAGGAATAAACCTATGCCTGCAGAAAGTTGGAAAAAGGGAAAGAGGAGTTTCATAGACTAATTAACAGTGTGGTGGCAATCAAAGCTAAAATTACCCCAATTGCAATAACTTGTTTCACCATTTTTGATTCCAAACAAAATCTGCAGATCATTTCTTCTGTAGTTTTCTATTCTCTTTTTCCTGTTTTGTAAAGTAGCCTTTAAATAGAAAATTATGCTTGAGGGCTTCCATGTTCTCGCTGAATTTCTGTGTGCTTATCTCCACATTTACCAGGCTCCGCTTTAAGCTGTTGGCCGAGGCCGTGTCATTTATCAGTGTAGCCACCGTGCCGTTGCCGTTTTTGGCTTTTTCTAAAATTACTTTCAGTGTACCGGCAGAACTATTTACCTGTTCACCTGCCGATTTAATTTCTTTTACAGCCTTTATCAAATCAGCACTCATCACGGTGTCGCTAACCAGCGTAGCAATTAAACCATTGCCGTTTTTCGCATCGGATACTACCGAGTTCAAATCAGCCGACATCTGCAAAATGTTTGTGCTTACTACATCTACATTATGGAGGGTATGGCGCAGTTGGGCAGATATAGAGGTATCCATTAGGACAGTATACAAGGTGCCCCTGCTATCGGTTATATTCTGTGTTATGCTGCGCAGGTTAGCCGATATTACCAGTATGTTTTTGTTTGTTTTATCCAGCGTGCGTAGCATTTCATCGGTATTTAAAATGGGTACGCTGGCTAGCAGCGCGCCGTCGTTTATCAGTGCGCTATCGGCACTGCCGGAAGATATATTAATAAGCTTATTGCCCATCAATCCATCGGTACCAATGCTTGCCATTGAATTTATACGGATTACTTTTTTAAGATCAGATTCGATCGACATTTCTACACGGATGGTAGTGTCATTTACGATCTCAATTTTTTTTATGGTGCCTACGTCAATACCGGCATAACGTACATTGTTGCCCTTTTTAAGCCCGTTTACGTTTTCAAACTTTGCATACACCTTAAATGTTTTGCTAAACAGGTTAGTGTTGCTGCCAATAAAATATAAAGCCACTATAAGCAAACCGGTGCCTATTATTACAAATAAGCCCAACCGGATATTATTAATCACTTCTT
>DATGXP010000056.1:0-6251 GCA_035298845.1 Chitinophagales bacterium | reverse complement strand
CTCGTGGGGCAATGCACCGATTAGCTGGTCGGTTAATGATGTAGGCGGTGATATAACCTGGGATGGTGTTAACTCACGCACCTATTACCGTTCTACCACTGGTAATGCTTTAAAATATTTTAGCGGGTCATCAGCTTATAGCACGGGCTTGTCAAACTGTGCCGGTTGGCTGGCTATAGACCAATTTGGCAAGGTGTTCTATAAAGGCACCGATTCGAAAATATGGAACTACTATTATAATGGCAGCATTTGGACAAGCGCCATTGTATCGAACAATGCGAATGTAGGAGGAAGCATAACGCTGGATATGGCTGGAGGAAATGTATTTTACAGGGGAACCGATAATAATATATGGAAAGTGAGCTGGAACTCAGGCACAAGCAGCTGGAACGCGGCTGTGCAGGTTACATCGGGTATAGCCGCCACCGATCACCTGGTGTGGGGTGTTAATTCAAACAGGCTTTACTTTAGGGGCTCAGATAGCAGGATTTATAATTATTATTGGACCGGTTCAAGCTGGAACACTGCCGCTTTGTCATACGCTGCAGAGGATGCCAACTGCGCGGGAAACCTTGCGTATGATAATACCCGGGATATCTTATACTATACGGGCAACGACAACCGGCTATGGTATTATTTTAATGACCGCGGCTGGAATACCGGAACCGGTACCATTTATAATACCCTGGCTAACTGGAATGCCACTAATGTAACGGGACCTGTAATTGTACGCAATGATGGCGTAGTATATTACCGTGGCAGCGATAACAAGCTATATGAAAATTTCAATGGCGACAATCTAAGTGATAATCCGGCGTGCAGTCCTGGTAATTACCAGGTATTTAAACAAGGTGAAAATGAAGAACAGGAAGAAGTTTCTACCACTATAATTGAAACACCTGAGAATACTGCGCTCCTTAAAGTTTATCCTAACCCTTCCAGGGATATTTTCAATTTTGAGTTGTATATACCTGATGATCAGGAGGGAGAACTCTTTATCTATAATTTGCAAAGCCAGCGGATTAACATGACCGAACCGGTACAGCATTTTAACGCCGGGAAGAATATGATTACTTATGATGCCAGCGCACTTCCAGCGGGTGTATATTATTACTCCGTACAACTAAAAGAAACAGTACTTACGGGCAGAATGATTAAAAATTAGAATTCAATATTTAGAGAAATCCAAACGCCCTTTCTGGAAACAGGAAGGGCGTTTACGTTTTTGCTTCAATAACTCTGTCACATTTCTGCTTGCCCGCTTGTATTATATACACAAAGCGCCATTAATTAGTGCTCAAAAACCGAAATGATGAAAAGCGAAAATACAGGTAGGTGGCTTTTTCCATACGCCTATAACATACTAGGTACTGTAGATGATGCAAAAGATGTGATACAATCTGTATTGCTGACTATGCTGGGCAAGGGAATAGAAAATTTTGACAAGACAGATAACCCGCACAAAAACTACCTGATAAAGTCGGTTATTAACGGTGCGGTTAATCTAAAAGAGAAACAGCAAAGAATTGTAAGCGATGACAATATTTGGTTGCCCGAGCCAGTAGCCACAGGCGACCTGCCCGGTGACGAACTGGAAATGCAGGAGGTGCTCTCCTACTCTCTGCTGGTGCTAATGGAAAAACTGAATGCCAAAGAAAGGGCCGTATTTATACTAAGCGAAAGCTTTGACTACCCGCACAACGAGATTGCAGAGGTACTGGGTATTACCGAAGAAAACTCGCGTAAGTTGCTCAGCCGGGCAAAGCAGGCGCTGTTTAAACCCACTGAAGCAAAACACAGTCAACCCAGCCAGCGCGACCGCGAAGTATTGCAGCAACTGGTAGAGGCTATACGAGAGCGCGATACCGCTAAACTTCATACGCTGGTAACAGCCGACATACAATACTACGGCGATGGCGGTGGCAAAATACCGATTGCTGCTTCTTACATGGCAGGCGCAGAAAACGTAATTGCCTTACAGATATTGGCCTATCATAAATTTTTGACAAAAGCCCGGCTTGAATATGTAACCATCAATCACCAGCCGGCTATGGTTAGCTACATTGGGAAATACCTTACCGGTTGTCAAATTTTTGACCTGCACCCCATAACCGGTCAGGTGATGCAGATAAGCGTGATGCTTGACCCACTAAAACTTAAATCATTAAATAAATCGATTAACAAAACTGAATAAACATGGAAACGTACTTACAGCCTATAGAGGACCCCGCCAACCCAATAATGAAACTGGCCTATTACTTTATACGCAAACGATTTGGCAAAGTGCTTACACCTATCAAAGTGTATGCTGCGCGGTTGCCGCTGGCTTTTGGCTTGTTTCAGGGTAAGATATCTGAACTGGATAAGAAGTTAACGCTGAGCATTGAACTGGTATTTCTCATACGGCAGCAGGTGGCACAAATAAACATTTGCGAGTTCTGTATAGATATAGCCCGGAGCGAAGCAATTAAAGCATCGCTGGATACCAGCAAGTTTGATGCATTGGTAAATTATAAAAACAGTCCAAAGTTTTCGCAAGCTGAAAAAGCCGCACTGGACTACGCCACCGAGTTGACCCATAAAAAGATGAGCCAGCAAACGTTTGATAATCTGGCGAAGTACTTTAACGAGCGGGAGATTTGTGAGATAGTTTACCTGGTAGCAAGTGAACATGTTTACAATATAACTAACATAGGATTAAACATACATAGTGATATGCTATGCGATATAAGTAAGCGTAAGAATTAGTAGCAAATTGTTATTATCGCGTTTAACCAAATTATCATGAAAACACCAATCTTTCTGTTCGTGCTATTGGTATCAATGGTAAACAATTTAAATGCTCAGGAACGTGTAAATAGAAAAAATGAAGTATCATTTGATACCTATGGTAAAACCCTGACAAAGGCAACCGGCTGGAAATATAACTTTGCATTGGGCAGATGGTATAGCAACAATAACAGATTATGCGATAATGACTGTTCAATTTTTGAGGCCAGCCACAATGAGAATTTTAAGTGGATTCAATTTAGAACTATAACCCATAGTAACAAAAAATATTATGCAATGGTGTTTGAATACACGGCAGGATATTACCGTTACCCGGCAATAAACCAGGATTGGATTTCGTTTAACATTACCAATTGCCTTGTTTTCGACTCAGCTGAATACTACAATGCAATTGCGAAACTTGATAGTCTGCCTGAAAAGGCAGTACAAATGTTTGCTATGGTATATGCTGAGATTAAATCGAACTTTGATTTGCTAGGTGGCGAAGATGCCTACACTGAGGATGTGTTGTTTAATAAACTTACCAAACAATTTCAATCGCCCCCGGAAAATAGCTACGCCTGCCTTACGTTTAAACCTACTATGAGTGAGGGAAAGAAAGTAGTGCATTTTATTTTGCCAACTCATACCGTAAACTGCTACGAAAATGTAACTAAAAATTTAAGCAATCAGTATTACGAGATTGATATAGAAAGCTTCAAAAGAATACTACTAAAGTAACTATAGCTATTACTTCATATACAATCACCCTATCTATAACTCCGGAAAGGTGTTTGTATTTATTGCCTAGCGGCTCTCCCTATATGAGTCAGAGGGAGGCAACACAATTGCAAACTACACGGCATGACTTATATACAACCGCCCTTTCCGATTGTTCGAAAAGGGCGGTTGTATATTTTATAAAGTTAGCCTATTTATTGTTGGTTGCACCATAATAACCCGGCGCTTTTGTCGGATCATTTGGAACGTGCTTGCCCGATAACTCAGGATGTTCGTATTTTTCTGGTAAGGCCGTTTTCTTTAAGTTAGTGGCTGCAATACCTATTGCCTCCTCACCTGCTTTACCTTCCAGTTCCTTTTGCTTTTCAGGCTGCTCTGCCCAGTACTGCTGCACCATCTTCTTTTCGCTTTCCGGTACACGGATACGGCTCATAACTTCCGGTGCAATTGCTTCTTTCTTTTCTACCAATGTATTCTTCACTTTTGCCATAGCTATATAATCGATAGAAACATTTGGAGAGGAAGACACTACTTTAAATCCATTTGCTGTTTTATCTACTATAGAAAGTGTTACACCCGGTGTATTTGCAGTTACGGTAACTACGGGAAGAACCCCTCCCAACTTGCCGGCAAATTCGCTATCGAACGAAACCACCATTTCTGAGCCGGTTAGTTGCTTGCTGCCAAAATCCTGTACGGTCATAGTGGCATCGTTCAGCCCAATACTTTGCTTAATCTGCTTTATTTCTTCGCGGTTATATTTTCCGGCGGCTACCCCCAGGGTGGCTACAGCATATACATCTACCCCCGTGTAGCTTTGCGACTGGATATAATCCGGTGCTTCGTCCAGGATTAAGCCCATGTGAACTCCGCTGCGGAATTTTGTTGCATTGCTTTCATTCCATTCATCAGTTTCTACTTTGTAACGGTACATGTAAGGATTCATTTTATCCAAATCCTGCATTACAAGGTCACCTATGCTGCCATCTACTTTAGTTATATCCTTTTTCAACTCGCGCTGCGAAGCATTATTAAAAGAATAAGCCCACATTTGGTACCAGGCTTGTCCGCTAACCCCAACTACACCCCATGCGTTAGAACCTGTCAATACCCGCTTATCACTAAGTGCAGCTGTTCCCAGGGCATCACTCATATTGAACTGAGCCACGTTGGTTGCGTTATTTGAGCGGAACTGTACGCCAAGACTGCCTCTAAACTGTATCCACGCATCGTTATAGTCAAAAAATCCACCATCGTCAGAAACCATTATACCACCACCGTTGGTATTAGCATTGTTGGCATAAATAGCTGCGGCAGCACCAAAAGCAGTACTCACCGTGCCCTGTGCCACTAAGCCCCCGGTAGCCAGTATAGTTTTATCGTTGT
Organism: Chitinophagales bacterium; assembly: GCA_035298845.1. Lineage (GTDB taxonomy): Bacteria > Bacteroidota > Bacteroidia > Chitinophagales > LD1 > Bog-950. The sequence continues at coordinate 1,355 of DATGXP010000056.1, read as the reverse complement.
ATGTTCTTAAATAGGAAGCATCGGTCATCCACCAGCCGCCACCATAACTCTGGCTATACCAACCGCTTTGTCCGTTTGAGCGCCACCAGTTACCGGTAAAGGCCTGCCCATCTGCATATACATAGAATACATCAGAGCCAGCACCATTACCAATCCTGAATGTTTGGGTGGCACCCGAAGTTCCCTGGTCCCAGTTCAATATTACACCATAACCATTACCCGCATTAATATGAAAATTGGGGGTAAGGCGAATAGCACCGTTAGAAGGACAGTTGCCCTGTATGCACGGAAATACACCGCTTGCTGTAATATCGCGCGCAATGAAATTTTCGTAACCGGTACCGGGGTTATCCCTGATGGCAATACGCCCTGAGCTTTCTATAGCAATGTTTGAAGCTACCACACCACCCCAGTGAAAACCTAAATGCGGAGGAGTAGCTGCGCCGGTATTGGTAAAGTTTGATTCTCGTAGTTCTAAACTTGCAGCGCCATATCCTGTAGAAGTACTGGATGATGCAATTTGCCAATCGCCAATACCATTGTTAGGAATAAAACCCAAAGCAGATATATCGCCGGCCTGAATGGCCGATGATACAAAGTTGGTTCCGTTGCCACGCAGATACTGGCCTGCAGGGGCCGCACCGCCCACACGGAAACCCGCGCTGCTATTAATGTAGCCACTAAAATTTGTATTGCCGGCATTATCAATAGAACCGATGCCCGTGGTGGCACCATTGCCAAAATTGATACCGCCCGTGCCCTTATACCAGTTTATGTAGGTGCCGAAACCACCGCTTGCCGGGTCAATATGCATATTGCCGTTAGTAGTAGCTATACTGGCATTGTTATCAGCAGAACCACCGTTGCCACCTATCCTTAATGTAGCCGCCCAACCGGAGTTAGGACCAAAAGTAGCTACACGGTCGCCCTGTAGGCTCAAGGCAGCGCCGGGTGTGGTAGTACCTATACCCACATTTCCTAAATGATCTATCGTCATGCGTGTTTTGCTGCCGGTTACATAAGCATCAGTTGTTCCAAAATACATTTTAGTGCCGTATGAGCCAGAGCTTTGTACGTATATACCCGCTTGTGGTTGTGTAGCGCTATTGGTTGAACCAAAAGTTATACCCGTGGCGTAGTCACTACTTAAGTTGGTGGGTGCCAGGTGATAGTTGTAGGTAGCTAAGCCTGGTGTAGTGGTATTAATTGTGCTTGAATAATTGGAGGTAATACTGCTGGCTGCAAAACGCTCGTAACTGGTGCCGGGGTTATCAAAAGTTCTTATAATACCTGCTGCATCCATACCGATTTGCGAAGCTACAACGCCAGGCCAGTGAAAGCCGACGCGAGGTGTC
>DATGXP010000055.1:0-5127 GCA_035298845.1 Chitinophagales bacterium | reverse complement strand
TTACTACCTATACTGTAACGGTTAAAGCTGCAGGTAGTGGTTGCACCAATTCAGATTTTGTGACAGTTACTATGCTTTCGCCACTTAGTGCCGATGCAGGCCCGGATGTGCAGATATGCTTTAACGACAGTATACAAATAGGGGCCGGCCTTATCGAAGGGCAGTTCTATCAATGGACACCGGCTATAGGCTTGAGCGATGTTAACGCCAGCAACCCGGTGGCTAAGCCAACACAAACTACTACCTACACATTAGTGGTAACCGATACCGTGGGTTGCGATGCCATTACTGATAACGTTACTGTAACTGTTTATTCTCTGCCTACTGCTAATGCAGGACCTGATGATACAACTACAGCCGGCGGCTCTGTGCAGTTGGTAGGTACCGGTGGTGTTCAGTACTTCTGGACTCCGGCAGCAGGCCTTAGCAATGCTAACCTGTTTAACCCTACTGCTTCGCCTGATAGCAGTACTGCTTATGTGTTAACTGTTACCGACCTGTTTGGTTGCCAGAACACCGATACTGTGCTTATTACAGTAGTTAACTTCAAAGACCCATACTGGATTCCATTAGCCTTTACACCGGATGGCAACGGTCACAACGATGTATTGTATGTACGTGGTGGTGGTTTTGTAACCTTCGAGTTCTCTATCTTCAACCGTTACGGCGAACTGGTATTTATTACCAAGGATATCAACCAGGGTTGGGATGGCAGCAGCAGGTTAACCGGTGATGAAACACCGCCTGATGCCTACGTGTATCGCATTGCCGGCGTATTGAACGACGGAACGAAGGTGGATGCCAAGGGCCTTGTAAACCTGGTTAAATAATTAAAACACTATTAAACAAACAAGTAATATTAAAAGTATAGATTATGAAATATATATCTAAAATTACGATCTGCTTGGTAGCTGTTTTGCTTTTTGCAGGCTCTGCACAGGCTCAGGATACCAGGTTCTCGCAACCGCTTAATAACCAGCTGGCGCTTAACCCTGCTATGATGGGGCTAACCAACGATTTTAGGGTTAACCTTAACTATCGCAATCAGTGGGCCAGTATTGATAAAGGTTATTCTACCTATGCCGCTTCGCTTATCTATCCGCTGTTTTTAAGCAGCAAAAGCGGTAGCGCTGATTCTACCGGTAAGAAAGCGGTAGGTAAGTCACGTCTCGATTTCGGTATTAATGTTACCGACGATAAGTCGGGCAGCTTTAACCGCCTTAGTGCATCTCTTTCTATTGCCTATGGACTTAAATTGAGCGAAGAACATTCATTGCACGCAGCAATAAATTTTGGCTACCTGCACAATTCATTAAATGTGCTTAAGCTAAGCTTTGATGAGCAATACCAGCTAGGTGCTTATAACCCCGATCTGCCTACCGGCGAAACCCCTACTCTTACCAAAGGTGCACCGGATGTGGGCTTTGGTTTTATGTACCATTACGAACCGCTTAGCGGTAAGCTGCAGGCTTTTGCCGGTATAGCAGGCTACCACGTTAACCAGCCTAATCAAACTTTCATTAACGGCCGCGGAACATTGCCCGCGCGTTTCAACTTCCAGGCAGGGGTTAAGGTAATTGGTAATAAACTTGATTTTACACCGGTAGTATTATATAACCTGCAAGGGCCGTGGAAACAATTTACCGGTGGTTTATTAATGGCTTATAAGTTTGATAAAAAAGGTAAACTGGTAGTAGGCACTTGGTTTAAAGAAAGAGATGCTATCTCTTTACAGGCCGGTTACGAGCACAAGATTTTCTACTTTACTTATAGCTACGATTTTGGTATCTCTAAGCTTGCCCGCACCACCCGCGGCCTGATGACCCACGAAGTTGCACTTGGTTTCAAGTTTATTGATGTAGCTGCCAAGAAAGGTATTAAAGGCGTAAACTTCTTATAGTCAAAGTCTAATCACATTTTAAAAGCGCGAAGACAGCAATGTTCTTCGCGCTTTTTGTTTTTCACATCCCAATTCAATTTATTAACACTAAGGTTAATGCCGCTTCAATTCATTTATTTTCACTCAAAATACCCTTGTGAAGATAATAGGAATAACAGGCACTTTGGGTGCTGGTAAAGGAACGATTGTAGATTATTTGACAAAGCACCACGGCTTTACACATTTTTCAGTACGTGGCTATCTCAGCAAGCTTATAAAAGCAAAAGGAGGCGAAGTTAACCGAGATACGCTGGTTGCTACCGCCAATGAGCTGCGGGCTAAAAATTCGCCGAGTTTTATTGCCGAGGAATTATACCGCGAGGCCGCCGAAAGCGGAACCGATTGTATTATAGAAAGCATACGTACAGTTGGCGAAGTGAATGCCCTGCATGCTAAAGGTAATTTCAACCTGTTTGCAGTAGATGCCGACCAGAAGTTGCGTTACCAGCGTATAGTAGAGCGTGCATCAGAAACCGATGGTGTAACTTTTGACGTGTTTGCGGCTAACGAGGCCCGCGAGATGAATTCTGATGACCCCAATAAGCAGAACCTGGCAGCCTGTATGAAACTGGCCGATTACAGATTTGTAAACGATGGTAGTTTCGACCATTTGTACCGCGATATTGATGAAGTACTGGTCAAACTTAAATAGTATAAATTTCGTTACCTCTAAATAAATATAATTATGGCAGAACCGGTTGCAGAAAAATACATACGCCCTACATGGGATGAATATTTTATGGAAGTAATGGACGCTATAAGCAAGCGCGCTACCTGTGGCCGTGGCCGCAGCGGTTGTGTTATAGCCCGCGATAACCAGTTGCTGGTTACCGGTTATGTAGGTTCGCCTATTGGTTTGCCGCATTGTGATGATGTGGGCCACCAGATGAAAAAGGTAATACACGAGGATGGCTCCGTCACCGAACACTGTGTGCGCACCGTGCATGCCGAGCAGAATGCCATTTGCCAGGCGGCTAAAAACGGTGTAGCTTTAAACGGGGCTACTCTGTATTGCCGCATGACACCTTGCCGTGTGTGCGCTATGCTTATTATCAACTGCGGTATTAAGCGTGTAATTTGCCAGCGTAAATACCATGCCGGTACCGAAAGCGAAGAGATGTTTAAAGCGGACGGTGTAACCCTCGAGTTCTTCCACGAGGAGGTGCAGAGCTACGAAAAGCATAAATAACAGCACATGCACCCGCATGAAAGCTAAAAAGAAGCAACCTGAAAAAGCCGCTGTAAAGCCTGCGGGCAAACCATATTATATTAAGTGGCTGCCGGTGGTATTGGTGGCTATTACATTCATGGTCTATTTCAATTCATTGCACAATGAATTTCTTAATACCTGGGACGATAACTACTATGTAACCGGAAACAAGGACCTGCAAAGCCTGGATGCGCTGAAGCCATTTACTGAATACCGGGCCGGCAACTACCACCCGCTTACCATGCTATCGCTGTATGCCGATTATAAGGTATGGGGCTTATCGGCCAGTGGTTTTCATACCACCAATATGTTGCTGCACCTGCTTAACTCGCTGCTGGTGTTTGGCTTCATCTATCTGCTGGCGGGCAGGCCCTGTGTGGCTTTTATTACAGCTTTGTTGTTTGCCATTCACCCCACGCACGTAGAGTCGGTAGCCTGGATATCGGAACGGAAAGATGTGCTGTATGCTTTTTTCTATCTGGCAGGGCTATGCACGTATGTGTTGTATATAAAAGATGGACAGCGCAGAGCGCTTTTATATGGGCTTACTTTCCTTTTATTTATTGCCGGGGCTTTATCTAAGGCCATGGCAGTGAGCCTACCGCTTGCTTTTTTTGCTATCGATTATTTTGCAGGTAGAAAATTTACGGCCAAAACCTTTTTAGAGAAAGTGCCTTTTCTCTTGTTGGCTTTGGTGTTTGGCTATGTAGCCGTTCTGGCTCAGCAATCTATTAACTCGCTAGGCGCCATTCCCCAATTTAGTTTAATAGAACGCTTTGTTTTTGTGTCGTACTCAGTGGTTATGTATCTGCTAAAGGCAGTAGTGCCTGCCGGGCTTTCGTGCCTGTATCCTTACCCGGCAGCTATAGGTGCCTTTTATTATTTGGCACCTGTGCTGTTGCTGGCTTTGGCTGGGTTGCTGGTTTACTCTGTGCGCTTTGGTAAAACCGTAATTTTTGGCGCTGCTTTTTTTATTATAACCATAGCTCTTGTATTACAGATAATGCCCGTAGGCGATGCTATAATGGCCGATCGCTACACCTACCTGCCTTACATAGGCTTGTTTTTCATCTTTGCTACCTGGGTAGATAAGCAGTTTGTAGGTGCTGTAGCAGATAATCAGGTGCTTAAAAGGTTGGCTGCCGGTGCTACCCTTGTTGCATTGCTGTGTTTTAGTGTGCTGACTATTCAAAGTATAAAGGTATGGCATGATGACCTTTCGCTATGGAACGATGCTGTAATGAAGAATAGCCAATCGAGCAAAGCATATTGCAATCGAGGTACTGCTTATTATAACGCGGGCCGGTTGCCGGAGGCAACTGAAGATTTTAGCAATGCTATCCGGCTGAAGGCCAACTATCCCGATGCCCTCTACAATCGCGGGCTTACATATCTTAACATGAATAAGCTGCCTGAGGCCATAGAAGATTTTACCAATGCCGTGCGCTACAGCCCGGATTATGTAACGGCCTACAGCAACAGGGGAGTAGCTTATGCCAATATGGGCAAGCCCGAGCTGGCTATCGCCGATTTTAGCTCGGCCATCAAAATTGATCCGGCCTTTGCCGATGCTTACAGCAACCGCGGCCTTGTAAATAATATGATGGGCAATTACCAGCAGGCACTTACCGATCTTGAAACTGCCAACCGCCTGGGCCATGCTACTGACCCTGCGCTATTGGAGAGCATTCGCACCAGGCTTAGTGAAGCCAGGTAGCCAGCGAATAATGCGGGCACTTGTCTGCATAATTTACGCCCGAAAAATATTTTGAAGTAACTACAATTTTTTTGTGTCCATTACGACAACACAATCATATAGTAATATTCTTCAACTCCTTTTTAATTCCTGCGCTTTATGTTTACCGGTTCCATCACCAGGCTCAAATTGCTTTTAGCATTTCTAATTGTATCAATCACCACAGCAACTGCGCAGGTAAACCTGCAGAATGTAGAGATAGTGCGCGACAAGTGGGGCGTG
>DATGXP010000054.1:0-2361 GCA_035298845.1 Chitinophagales bacterium | reverse complement strand
ATTGGCCGAAGATACACGGCAGACAAAAAAACTGCTGGACCATTTTCAAATTCAAAAGCAGCTTCTCTCCTACCATAAATTTAATGAGTATAAAACAGTAGAGTCGGTAGTAGAGCGTATTACCTCCGGCGCTACTATTGCACTGGTTAGCGATGGCGGCACACCAGGCATAAGCGACCCAGGCCACATACTTATAGCAGCCTGTATTAAAGCAGGTATAGCTGTAGAGTGTCTGCCCGGCCCCACGGCCTTTGTGCCGGCATTGGTCAACTCGGGTTTTGGAACCGATGAATTTGTGTTTATAGGTTTTTTGCCCCACAAAAAAGGCCGTCAGACCAAACTGAAAGAGGTAGCCGCCATAGATAAAACGGTGCTGCTTTACGAATCGCCTTTCCGCGTTTTAAAATTGCTGGAGGAGCTTAAACTACATATAGGCCCCGAAAGAAAGATAAGCTGCTCACGCGAAATATCGAAGATGTTTGAAGAGACAGTGCGCGGCACTGCTGATGAACTGATAGCGCACTTTACAAAGAAAGAACCACGGGGTGAGTTTGTGGTGGTGATTGAGGACAGAGAACCTGGAACCAAGAACATAGAACCAAGACATTAGCGAACCCACAGAATTTACAGCTAAACACTTATCAGTGTTTGTGGCGAAGCTCTAACACTTCTCCCCAGCTTTTGCGTATCAGTTCTATACTCCATTTTAAAATTACCAGCGCGCCGAAAAGGGCGAGGATAGAGTCGAGTATTTTAAGGTCGAAGTATTTAACGGCTAGTAGCGAGATAATAGCGAATACGCTAAGCACTACGTCGGCTATTACGTGCAGGTAAGCGGCGCGCAGGTTTACATCAGCTTTCTCCTCCTCGCGGTGAAGGAAAAATGCACTAACTCCATTAACCACTACTGCAATTATAGCCACCAGCAAGGCCTCGCTGGTAACTTCGGCATGCGCCTCGAAAAAGCCCGTGGCCGATTCGTATATCATACCCAGTGTAATAAGTAGCATTATAACCGCGCTCGCAAAACCGCTTAGAGATATTACTTTGTGCTGTTGCGCATGGGTTATCTCATTTTTGTTGCGCAAAATATAGAAATAGGCCCCCCACGCCAGTAGTAACACCAACACATGGCTAAGCATGTGCCAGCCATCCATAATCAGGGTTTTAGAGTGCACGCTATACCCAAAATACAGCTCTAACAACATGGTACAGAACGAAATTAGCACTACAATACGCGTGCTGCGCTCGTTGGCATGGATATGATAGTGCGAATGGTCGTGATGATGATGGTGGTCGTGCGCCATAATGGGGCGCCGAAAATAAAAGAAAATTGGAGCAAAATACATTTACATGCCCGCCAGATTAGAATATTTGGCGGGAGATTTTATTTTTGCGCTCCCGTAAATGGGATTGATGCCAAACAGCAGGCATTAATTAGACGACTCGGTAGCTCAGCTGGTAGAGCAAATGACTCTTAATCATTTTCCAAGTCATCATAACTCCTTGATAATCTTATGTTTCAATATAACTCAAATAGGATTTGCACGTTTGTTGCACGCTTGGTGGTTAAAAAATGATGTTTAAAGATTAAATGTAATAAAGGGGAGAAATTCCTCTCTCCCCTAACACCCATCCAGTGCCAAGGTATCCCTTGCAAGTTGCTCTCCAGCAGAGCTTGCTCTGTTTCCCTTGGAAATGAATTTGTCTATAAAAATACCCTCTGGTGTTTATGCCTTTAAAACTCAAACTCTGTGTAACAGACAATACTTGCCCTTTTAGGCTATTAAAGCCCTATAGAAGGTATTAATTAGTTTTGGTTGGCTAACTGTAGAGAAAAATAAAAGATGCTTTAAAAAGCCCCTCCTTGCAATTAGAGGGGCTCTGTGCATTTTATTTTCAGAGGTCTTTATGTTTTAAGTGAGAGAAGACCAACTCAAAAAATGTTGCCAAAAAATATGACACAACTCACTTTTGTATTTTAGAAATCACCACAAAAGGAACGGGGAATTCCAAAAAATACGAGTAGTAGGGTTAGTCCGAGGGGGCAGCTTATATGTAGGAAACAGACGTGTAATTTTTATACAAAAAAAATTATAGCAGAAGATTTCTGACCCTTTCTATAAATTATTCTCTGACTGGATTTTAGGAGTGGCTGGCTTAGCGTTATCTTTGTATTTGCAAAAAAGGTACTAAAAATGCTATAGTTCCTTTTCAACATTGAAAATTATACCTCGACAGCCTTCTCCAGCAAAATAGTTACTAATAGTCTCTCACCTGTGGCAATTATTAGAGGTTACTGTATCTACTAACACCAAAATTGAAAATGTATGAATCGTTTATTTAATGAAGAAACATGTA
>DATGXP010000053.1:0-2582 GCA_035298845.1 Chitinophagales bacterium | reverse complement strand
ATCTCAATCTCTTCAAATCCCTTGATTTCAGTGCGGCGCTCGCGACCTTTGCCGTATTTCTTTATCAGTTCCTGAAAATAATTAACCGCAAACTCAGTCAGGTGTTTCAAGTCGTGGGCCACTTGCTTCAGGTCTTTCTCTATACCCTTAATTTCTTCATCGGCCTTAAACGAATCGTACTTCGATATACGCTTAATTCTTATTTCGGTCAGGCGGGTTATATCATCCACTGTTATCTCGCGGCGGAAAAGCTTTTTATAAGGTTTTAACCCCTTATCTATCACGTCTATTACCTCTTCCCAGGTTTCAGCTTCTTCTATGTTGCGGTAAATACGTTTCTCTATAAATATCTTTTCCAGCGAGCTGAAATGCCATTTCTCATTTAATTCAGCCTGCTCTATCTCCAACTCACGTTTCAGTAAATTCTTTGTGCGGTCGGTGCTTATCTGCAGTATTTCATTTACCGAAAGGAACATCGGCTTGTTCTCTACTATCACACAGGCATTGGTAGATATGCTGTTCTGGCAATCGGTAAAGGCATACAGCGCATCTATAGTTACATCCGGGTCAGTACCGGGTGCCAGGTCTATTTGTATTTCTACGTCTTTGGCTGTGTTATCGGTTACCTTCTTAATTTTTATTTTGCCCTTATCATTCGCCTTCAATATGCTTTCTATCAGGCTCTCGGTAGTAGTGCCAAATGGTATCTCACGAATGGCAAGTGTCTTTTTATCTACTACTTCAATTTTGGCGCGCACTTTCACTTTACCCCCACGCTCGCCTTTGTTGTATTCGCTTACATCTACAAAACCACCCGTTAAAAAATCGGGCAGCAATCTGAAGTTTTTCCCTTCCAGGTGTTTTATACTGGCTTCGCACAACTCAATAAAGTTGTGTGGCAGCACTTTAGTAGATAAACCCACCGCAATACCATCAGCCCCCTGTGATAGGAGTAGAGGGAACTTCATAGGAAGGTTTACCGGTTCTTTTTTACGTCCGTCGTAGCTTAGTTGCCACTCCGTTGTTTTATCGTTAAAAGAAACCTCTTTGGCAAACTTCGATAAACGCACTTCAATATATCGGGGTGCCGCCGCCGAGTCACCGGTGCGCACATCGCCCCAGTTACCTTGTGTGTCAAACAGCAATTCTTTTTGCCCCATGTTTACCAATGCATCACCAATACTCGCATCGCCGTGCGGATGGTATTGCATACTCTGGCCTATTACATTGGCTACCTTATTAAAGCGGCCGTCGTCCATTTCGTTCAGGGCGTGTAAAATACGGCGCTGCACAGGCTTAAGTCCATCTTCTATGGCGGGCACAGCACGCTCTAATATTACATAGCTGGCATAATCCAGAAACCAGTTCTGAAACATGCCATCTACATGAATGGCGGTGGCTTCTTTTTTGTTATCGTCTTTCTCTTTCATTTTCTAAATTCCTTTTTGGGCTATTAGCATTCTTATTAAAGCAATTTGGGCGCAGATGCTTCTATCATTTTAAAATCTTTATCAAAAAACATCACTGCCAATGCAGGGGGCATAGCCTTGCCATTAATTATTGGTGTAAAATTAAACTGCACGTAATAAAACTGCTGGTCTGCATTTTCCACCCGCTTGTGTTTTACGTTGTTTTCAAGCGTGCTGTACATTTTAACTGTATCCAGCCACTTTGCCGCCAGTTGCCGGTTTATCTCCGCTGAATCTTTATTAAACTGCGAGGCATCTATTGCTGCATTGGCACGCTGCTGGTACATGGAGCGGTAAACACCCGTTTGAGTTATAATGTGATTATTGATAAAAACCTGGTCTACCATTTTTACATGCAATTCGTCTAACTCAAACTGCATAGAATCAGCCGGAAATACTTTGCGTATTTCTTCCTGTATACTCCTTTCAAGTTTAGCCTTCAATTGTAAGCTATCTGCCCCCAGGGCTCCACTTTGGTCAACTGGTTGTTGTCCGCGTTGGCAACCGGCCAGCACCATTATTGTAAGCAAAAGCAGAAATAACTCTTTCATTAATTTTATGTTGGGTGTTTTACAAAGCTGCCGGTTCTTCTACTGCTGCTATACCTTCTACCTCATCTACTTCAAACCGCAGGTTTTCTATAATAAATTTCTGGCGGTCCTCCGTGTTTTTACCCATGTAGTAAGGCAATAGGTTTTTATCTGTGTTCTCGTCAAAAATCACCGGGCTCACACGCATGTCTTCTCCAATAAAGGCCTCAAACTCATCCGGCGAAATTTCACCCAAACCTTTAAAGCGCGTTATCTCAGGGTTGCCCTTTAGCTCTTTCACCGCATCCTGCTTTTCTTCCTCGCTGTAGCAGTAAATAGTCTTCTGCTTGTTGCGCACACGGAACAGCGGCGTCTCCAAAATCTTCACATGCCCGTTGCGTACTACATCGGGAAAAAACTGGAGAAAGAAAGTAAGCAGCAACAAGCGGATGTGCATACCATCCACATCGGCATCGGTAGCCACTACAATGTTATTGTAGCGCAGGTTATCTATGCTGTCTTCTATGTTTAGCGCATGTTGCAGCAGGTTAAATTCTTCGTTCTCATACACCACTTTCTTAGT
>DATGXP010000052.1:0-1721 GCA_035298845.1 Chitinophagales bacterium | reverse complement strand
GGTAGCGATAACTACACCGATAGCCGTTTTCAGAAATGGCGCAAAATTACCTACACCAACTGGGACACCGAAAAAACACTTGTAGGTAAATATAGCGAAGATATTTACCGCGTAGGCCAGTACAATGCCGATTTAATTGTGCAGGGCATGCACACATTTAAAGAAAAATACATGATAAGTGTATTGGTAGGGGGCAACATGAATGTAAACAATACCAAAAACACCTACGCACAAACTGCAGGCCTGGCAGTAGATGATTTGTATACATTTGAAAACTCGCAGGACCGCCCAACACTTGCCAATACTGTATATCGCAAAAACCTGGCTTCGGTTTATTACGATGTAAACTTTGGCTACAAAAACTTCCTGTTTTTAGGAACCAGCGGCCGTAACGACTGGGCCAGCACACTTGCCAAAGGCAAAAACAGTTACTTCTATGCGGGTGCCAACGTATCGCTTGTATTATCTGAACTAATAAAGGCCGACCCAATGGCCCTTAGCTACTGGAAAATACGCGCCAGCTTTGCACAGGTGGGTAAAGATGGCGACCCTTACTTGCTGCGCAATGTATTTGTAACCGGTACTATTGGCGATGGATATAATGAAAGCGAAATACACTCGCCATGGGTTTCGGCCGATGGCAGCAACGTAACCGGCTATACTGTATCGGGCAATTTAAAAAACGAAAAACTGAAGCCTGAAATTTCTACTACGTTTGAAGCAGGTACGGAAATATCTTTCTTAAAAGACAGACTGGGCATTGACTTTACCTACTACTGGAAACGCACCAAAGACCAGATTATTCCAACTATACCGGTGGCACCAAGTAGTGGTTTTACCAGCCGGGTGGTTAACGCAGGTTTGCTGCAAAACCAGGGTGTTGAATTATCGGTACGCACTACACCTGTAAATATGAAAGGTGTGAAGTGGGAGGTATACGGAACATTTACCAAAAACTACAGCAAGGTAATTAAGGTAGCCGATGATGCCAAGCAATTGGTTATAGGCGGCCTATCATCTATGGCAATAGTGATACAGGAAGGACAGCCTTATGGCGCATTTTACTCTATTACAAGTGAGCGTGACCCGGATGGAAACCCGGTTGTGAATGAAGCTACAGGCGTGCCTATTATGACTTCCTCTGCTAAAATAGTAGGTAACTTTCAACCTAAGTGGCTGGGTAGTATAGGTACCTCGCTGAGCTACAAAGGCCTGCGTTTTACCTGCCTGTTTGATGCACGCGTAGGTGGTGTATACTACAGCAGCACCCGTGACCTGCAGAAATTTGTGGGCAGCGACCCGGTTACTTTGTATAACAACCGTGAGGATTTTGTAATACCTAACAGTGTTTATATAGGTGGCGACGGACAATATTATGCCAACACCACCCCTGTAAGCTACCAGGATTACTGGACCAACTTTATTAGCCAGGATTATGCCGATAACCTGGTTACCGCTACCAACGTGAAGCTGCGCGAAATATCGCTGGCTTATTCATTCCCTAAAAAGTGGATGGAGAAAACAAAGTATATAGCTAATGTAGAGCTTAGCCTGTATGGCAACAACGTATGGATGTGGACGCCAAAATCTAACACCTACGGAGACCCTGAAGTAGGGGCTTATGGTTCGGGCAACGCACAGGGCTTTGAGTTTTATAACCTGCCTTCGGTGCGCACACTTGGCTTTGGCGTTAAGGTAGATTTTCAATAACACACGGTAAA
>DATGXP010000051.1:0-12938 GCA_035298845.1 Chitinophagales bacterium | reverse complement strand
GTAAAGCAACCGGTAATCATTTTTTTGATATAGTGCCGGGCAAGCCAGAAGAATCTATTATGACCTTTAGGATGAAGAGCGAAGACCCGGGTATACGTATGCCCGAGGTTGGTAAAAACCTGGTGCACACCGAAGGTGTAGCGCTGATAGAAAAATGGATAAGCGAAATGAAGCCTGATGCCTGTGTGGCGGGGAAGTAGTTTCGGTTAACGATCCTTTTTAAACGAGATTTCTTACGGCAAGATAGTAGTTAGTTTGTAGTACACGAGGCCCACAATAGATAATAAAACCAATATAGAAACCCACACAGAGCTTTTGGTTTGGTTGTCTACGTTTTTGCTTTTTCTTGTTACATAAAAGGAATAAACAAAAACACATACAATGCTAATGCCGCATAGCGCTACAATTATTTTATTGTTTGATAAATAAACACCTGCCATAGCGCCTATCATAGGAAGTGCCAGAATTGTACCGTATTTTACCAAAAATGTTTGCCCGGTTGTAGCTCCGGTTATGGGTTTTAATGCAGCCAGTAATTCTTCCACTCTTTCGCGCTGTTCTATCTGTGCAAATATGCCTATTGCGTTTAATTTAGAGTTTCCTATTACACTCATACTGCCATCCTGCCCTTTAACTATTGCTGTTATTTCTGCATAAGGTATTTCAATAGAAGGTGTGTTGTGTTGTTCGCGGATAATAGATGTGCCTGTAAAGGTTAGCGTATAACTTTCTATTATCTTTTGCAGTTTTTTCAGGCCTATGTAAATGCCGACAACAAACACCACACACATTATTACAATCATGAAGGGGTCAATGTTGCCATCTTTATTCTGCGGGTTGTATTTGTCAAAAAGTACGATAAATACCAGGAAGCCGATGAACACAGGTGTCATCTTTACAAGCAGCTTTTTTCTCATTTCGGCAAAGGCGCCCTCGCGCATTTTAAATTGCTGGATATTACTCATGTTACAATGGGTTTATTTGTTTAAAAGCAATGCGCTTATACTTTACAATATCGTTACCACAAAATCCATTTTCTGCACCTTGCCAAATTTGGTGGTGAAGTTGCTGCCGCTGAATTGTTTCATATCGTTCATATCCACACGCATGCTGCCTATCTGGTCGCTGAAGCTTAGCATATCGAAATCGTATACATTGATATAGAAAATGTCGTTTTTGCAGATGGTAAACTCTACATCGTCTTTCCCTTCTGTATCGCGATAGCAGTAGTTGTCTTTGTTGTATGGGGAGCCGTTCAGTTTTTTTGTGGCTAGCAGAACGCTCCAGCAAACTTCGGGTTTTGCGTTGGTTGTATCTGCAAAAAAATAATCCCAGAATTCATCTTTCTGGTCTGTTTCAGAAACTGTAATTTCTTTAACCGAAATCCGCAGGTTTAATTTTTGAGGAAAGGAGATGGCGAACGGTTGGCTGGTTTGCATAGCCGGAATAGTATGTTGCCATCGGTCGGTCACTTTAAACGTCGGTTGTAATGTTTGAGTGCCTTCAGTAAGATTAATAGCCGCCAAAGGAATGTACAAAGTTGTATTGCCAAAGTATTTTACATCGTTAGAAAGCAGTATGGTGTGAGTTACTTTAAGCTTGCCGTCTTTATCCTGGTAGCTACCGTAGCCTTTGGTGGTATTTATGAGCGAGCTGTTTTTTAAATGAACTTCTACTATGTATTGGTCGCAGCTATCGCCTTGTTGCAGTAACTGGTTATAGGAGTATTTAAGCACCGCATCAAACTTTACCACCAGGCAGCTTACCTCGTTATGTATTTTGGTGGTGGCTGTTACGTTATTAAATGTAACCTCTTGCTTAGCCAGTGCAGTGTTAGCTGCAAACAGGAACATAATAAGCAAGGCTGCGCGAACAGGAGTGTGGCGGGTCATTACTGGTGCTTGCTTATTTGCCCTTAAAGTCGGGTGAGCGTTTTTCTACAAATGCTGCCATACCTTCTTTCTGATCTTCTGACGCGAAGGTGAGGTAGAAATTTTTTCGCTCAAAGATTAATCCTTCATCTAATGTAGAGTTGAAGGCATTGTTTACTGCCTCTTTGGCCAACTTAACAGCCACCGGTGATTGTTTGGCTATTTCGCGGGCCAGTTTAAGTGTTTCGTCCAGCATTAACTCTACCGGTACTATACGGTTGACAAGGCCTGCCTGCAGAGCATCTTCGGCAGAGATAAACCGGCCGGTAAGTACCAGTTCCATTGCCAACGCTTTGCCTACGGCGCGTGTTAAGCGTTGTGTGCCGCCTGCACCCGGCATGGTGCCTATTTTAATTTCGGGCTGTCCAAAGCGGGCTGTTTCGGTAGCTATTATCATATCGCAGGTCATGGCTAACTCGCAGCCGCCACCTAAGGCAAAGCCCGATACGGCGGCAATGATTGGCTTGCGGGTTTTCTTTATCTGGTCCCATGTGCTAAACTGGTCTATGTTCAGCATATCTATGGCAGTAGCGGTTGCCATCTGTTTAATATCGGCTCCGGCTGCAAATACTTTTTGGCCACCGGTTAAAATGATAACGCGCACATTTTCGTCTTCATCCAGTTCGCACAGGGCATCGCGTATCTCTAGCATTACCTGGCGGCTAAGTGCGTTTAGCTCTTTAGGACGGTTAAGCTCTATAAGGGCTACAAATTTTTCGTGCTGTGGGTTTACTTTTATGAATTCGAATGCCATAGTGTGGTTAATGGTTAAATACAATAATGGATAAATCTATCAATTCATTTTAAATGCGGTAGGACTGATTGGTTCTATCGGCTGAAACCTCTTTAATACCAACGCTGTTGTACTACCAATTAGTATACCCAGCAATGCACCGCCCACCACATCTGCCGGAAAGTGAACGCCTACATACACCTGCGAGAATGCTACCAGCGATGCCCAGGTAACCATAACAGCAACTACCTGCCACCGGTAATAAAATATACCTGCAATAAATGCCGCCATGCCAAAACTATTGGCTGCATGTGCCGATACAAAGCTAAAGCCACCACCGCAATGGCCAACCAATAAGCGTGCGCTTATTTCAGCATTATTACAAGGCCTGATGCGGTGAAAGATAGATTTGATAACGGTAGCAGATAGTTGGTCGGTGAGTAGAAAAGTAAGTGCGCCGGCTATAGCTATTTTTAAAAAATGTTGCGGGTATGCACGGTAAACATACACGCCCAGAAAACAATAGAATACTACCAGGAAAGGCTTGCCCCGAAACACCGGGCAGCAAAAATCGAGAAACGAGTTTGCCATCGTTTGATTCACAAACTGAAACAGCTGATGGTCGATATGGCGAAGGGTCTCTATCATTTACTTTTTTACAGCCACAAAAATAAGTCTCGGAGAGTTAGCAGGGTCAAATGCATTTAGCTGATAATCGCCAAAGGTATGTTCAATTTCGAAGCCTGCTTTGGTAAGCATTTGGGTAAATTTATATTGGTTAATTACCTTTAGCTGCTCCTCGTAAGAGTGGTCTTCGCCCCCGGCCAGAAACTCAATTTTCTTTTTTATAAAACCGCTTTCCAGTCTTTTTTGAATATGGAACTGCACATCGCCGCGCTGTATTATCTCGCGCGGTTTCATCAGTTTAACGGCCCACTCGGTATTTATGTAATCCAGTACTAAAGTGCCGCCGGGTTTAAGGTTTTCGCAAAAGGCATTTATACAGGCGTAGTCATCGCGCTCATCGTCGAAATAACCAAAGCTGCTGAAGAGGTTAAATACGTAATCGAAACTATTGGCGCGGTAAGTGTTGCGCATATCCCATACATCAAAATGAAGGGTATCGCAGTTAAATGCTTTCGCTTCGGCTATACTATTGGGCGAAAGATCTATACCAGTTACATTAAAACCCAGTTTTGCCAATGTCTTACTATGGCGGCCTTTGCCGCAGGCAACATCCAGCACTGTGGCACCCTGGGGAATATTTAAACAGGCTGCTACCTGTGTGATAAACGATTCAGCCTCAGCCTCACTACGGTTAGAGTAAAGCATGTGATAATAAGGCGAGTTAAACCATTCGGCAAACCAGGACATAGCAGGATTTGGGACTTATAATTAGTTATAAAGCACAAAGGAATACAATGATTTTGGTATTTAGGTATTTGATTAGTAATTAGTTACTGTATGTGGTCTGTAAAGTCAATTTTGTGTATAAGTAACACTGCTGCGTGTTTTTCTAAAAAGTTGAATTTTATACATTTGCGCTCCCTAAAAATTAAAAACAAAAGCATTGTCACTAATAAAGTCTATATCAGGAATACGCGGTACTATTGGAGGTTTTCCGGGAGCAAACCTTACACCCATAGATATAATGAAGTTTACCCTGGCATTTGGCGAGTGGGTAAAGGCTAACGAAGGCAACCGCAAAATTGTAATTGGCCGCGATGCCCGCGTAAGCGGCGAAATGGTGAATAACATTGTGGTTGGCTCACTTTTATCTATTGGTATAGATGTAGTAGACCTTGGCCTATCTACCACGCCTACTGTAGAAATTGCCGTGCACGAGGAGAAAGCAGGTGGTGGTATTATCATAACTGCATCGCATAACCCGAAGCAATGGAACGCGCTGAAGTTGCTTAACAGCCATGGCGAGTTTATATCGGCTAAGGCTGGTGAAGAGTTATTGCGTATTGCCGAAGATAAAGTGGTGGAATTTGAAGATGTAAATGCCCTGGGGGCCTATACTACCGATGCCAGTTACATTGATAAGCATATAGAAAAGATACTGAAGCTGAAACTGGTAGATGTAGAAGCAATTAAGAAGCGCAATTTTAAAGTAGCTATTGATTGTGTAAACAGTACCGGTGCATTGGCTTTGCCTAAGTTGCTAAAAGCGCTGGGCGTAGAGAATGTGATTGAACTTTTTTGTGAGCCTAATGGCAATTTTCCGCATAATCCCGAGCCGCTGCCTGAGAACCTGAATGAGTTATCGGTAACGGTGAAGAAACAAAAGGCGGATATTGGTATATCGGTAGACCCGGATGTAGACCGCCTTGCCCTGGTTTGCGAGGACGGAAACATGTTTGGTGAGGAGTACACGCTGGTAGCGGTAGCCGACTACGTGCTTAGCAAGAAGAAGGGAAACACAGTTAGCAATTTATCATCTACCCGTGCGCTGAGCGATGTAACTAAAAAAGCAGGTGGGGAGTATTTTGCATCGGCGGTTGGCGAGGTAAACGTGGTAGAGAAGATGAAAGAGGTGAAGGCAGTTATTGGCGGTGAAGGAAACGGAGGTATTATTTACCCTGAGCTGCACTACGGCCGCGATGCTATGGTGGGTATTGCTTTATTCCTTACTCATTTGGCTAAGTCGGGTAAAACTGCTTCGCTGCTGCGCGCCGGTTACCCTTCGTATTTTATGGCCAAGAAAAAGATTGACCTGGATTTATCGGTAAATATAGATGTGCTGTTTGAGGAGGTAGAGAAGAAATACAGCAAGTACCCCGTAAATACGATAGACGGTGTAAAGATAGATTTTGAGAATGAGTGGGTACACCTGCGCCGCTCTAACACCGAGCCTATTATCCGTATCTACTCTGAAAGCAACTCAGAAACTACAGCCGATAACATAGCCAACCAGCTGATGAACGACCTGCGTACTTTTAGCAAGAAGAAGAACGACTAAATTATTGGCAGTCGCGCTGCTCGAGAAATAATTCGAACTTAGAAAGGCGGTGGTTTTCTAGTACCCAAATGCCCCGTTCGTCAAGTACCATAGGGCCGTTTTTCTTAAACATTTGGTGTTCGTGCAACTTTAAAACTAACTCCTCTACTTTACTTATGCCACTATCAGTATAAGCGTAGTTAAGTTCTAAAATATCACCTTCCTTGATGCCAACTATAGTGCCTAAAATGGGTGAACGTGCAGAAAAATTATGGTCGAGCCTGCCATGAATGCTGTCGTTATCGTCCAGTACAAAATGCATACGGGTTATATCTTTGGCTCCTGAGCCTATTTCCATTTCAAAGCAATATTTTTTAGGGCCGGTATAAGGGGCCGGCGCAGGCGGAAGATCTATTGGTAATTCTTTATCTTTAGGAAATGGCTTCTCTGCTATAATAGGCCCCCTGCCTTTAGGGAAGGTACGTTTAGGAGTATCGTCGCAGGCACTAAAAATGAGCGCTATAACTATAAGAGAGAATAGGTATTTTACCATTATGGGTTAAAAAATGTGCTGTAAATTAAAACAAACTTTTGTAAAAACCTGTTAGTTAACAAGGTAGCGTTGGCGTATTACCTGTTGGTGGTGCAATGTATGGCCTGCTATAATATAGCCTAAAGCGCGCACAGATATCTGCATACCGCTGGCCGTGCCCATAAGCAGGCACATATCGGGCGTAAAACTTTCAAACAAGGTAATAGTAGCCTGCCGTACAGCCTTATATTCTGCTACCAGCGATTCTATAGACCGGTTAGCCGCATTGCTTTGGGGCACATAGTCGTTTTCTTCAAACCCGGGCAATTCCGTTTTATCGTTGCGCGCAAAGCGCAAAGCCCGATAAGCGAAAATTCGCTCAGCATCGGTTAAGTGTGTTATAATTTCTTTAATGGTCCATTTGCCTTCGGCATAGCGATAATCATGTTTTGATGTGGGCAGGCTGTTTATAAAATCTGTAAAGGCTTGCATGTCTGCATTAAGTATCTGCAGTAGGTCATTATCTAAAACCTTATTAATGTAAGTACCAAAATGTCCTTCATACTCTGCAACTGTGGGTTTGGTTATTATCATAAATTGTAGTTAGCGATTATTACGCAAAGATGAATTTTATAAAGAAGAACAACAATCTTCTACATTCGTGTTTTAAACAAAATATAAGCTATGTCGGCTCTAATTCTCACTATAGACCTTGGCACATCGGGCCCCAAGGTTGGCTTGTTTGATAAAAATGCAAAATGTATAGGGCATGAGTTTGAAGAAGTGCCTTTGTTGTTATATGAAGGTGGCGGCGCAGAACAAAGGCCTTCAGACTGGACAACGGCTATTAGAAATTGTTATAAGAGGCTTATTGCTAGTACACAGGTAGATACAAAGAGAATTGTAGCAGTTAATTGTACCGCGCAATGGAGTGGCACCGTGTGTGTAGATAAGAGCGGCAAGGAGCTGATGGACTCGGTGATATGGATGGATACGCGGGGAGCCGAGTATGTAAAAAAGCTAACACACGGGCCTATACGGGTAGAAGGGTACGGTGTGGGCAAAATTTTGCAGTGGATACGCTTAACCGGTGGTGGCCCTACCAAATCGGGTAAGGATTCTATCTCTCATATACTGTATATTAAAAACAAGTTGCCGCAGGTATATGAAAAGACGTATAAATTCCTGGAACCCAAAGACTACCTGAACCTTTGGCTTACAGGTAGGTTTGCGGCTTCGTATGATTCAATATTGCTTTATTGGCTTACCGACAACCGCGATATAAATAAAATTTCATACCACGATGGGCTGGTAAACCTAACAGGTATTGAAAAAAGCAAGCTGCCGGATTTAGTACCTACCAATAGTATACTTGGCACTGTAACCAAAGAAATTGCTGCTGAGTTTAACCTGAATGCGGATGTGAAGGTAATTTCGGGCACGCCCGATGTACAGAGTGCGGCTATAGGCTCGGGCGCGGTAAAAGATTATGAGGGCCACTTTTATGTAGGTACTTCATCGTGGTTGGTGTGCCATGTGCCATTTAAGAAGACCGACATGTTTCACAATATGGGTACTATACCCTCGGCACTGCCCGGCAGATATTTAATTGCCAACGAGCAGGAATCGGCGGGTAATTGCCTGAATTTTGTGAAGAATAACTTATTGTATCATACAGATGAGTTGAACACCGGAGCTGCCCCTAAAGATTTTTATAAACTGGTAGATAAAATTGCAGATAAGGTGCCAGCCGGCAGCGATGGTTTGTATTTTCTACCCTGGCTGTACGGCGAGCGAACACCTGTAGATGACCACCATGTGCGCGGAGGGTTTTACAATATGTCGCTTAACCATAACCGCACGCATATGTTGCGCTCGGTGCTGGAGGGTGTGAGCCTGAACGCGCGCTGGCTTTTGATGTATGTAGAGAAGATGACGGGTAGAAATTTTGAGGCTATCAATTTTATAGGTGGCGGTGCTAATAGCGAAGTGTGGAGCCAGATGGCTGCCGATGTGTTTAACCGGCCTATAAAACAGATGAAGGAACCGCTGATGAGTAACTCGAGAGGCACGGCCATACTTGCCCTATTGGCTTTGAACATGATAAGCATGGACGATGTATCGAAGGTGGTGGAGCCTAAGAAGGTGTTTGAACCGAATAAAAACAACCGTGCTGTTTACGATGAGATGTTTGAGCGCTTTGTAGAGATATATAACAAGAACAAACCCATCTTTTTGAAGCTGAATAAGTAATACTGGTTACAAGGGATGTTTAAATGTACAGGAGAGAATAATGGATATACGGGCATTAAGCCAATCGCATTGGTGTAATACTTTTAAATCATACTTTAGTATTTAATGAAAATTCTTATTCTTCGTTATTCCTCTATAGGCGATATAGTGCTTACCACGCCGGTTGTGCGCTGCCTAAGAAAGAAATACCCTGAAGCGGAGATTCATTACGCAACCAAGAAGGCTTTTAACGCTATAGTTAAACACAATCCCTATCTTACAAAAATTCACCTACTTGAGGATTCTTTTTTAGCGCATATAAACGAGCTGAAGAAAGAGAAGTTTGATTTTATCGTAGACCTGCATAATAACCAGCGAACATTTCTTCTTAAACTGATGCTGGGTGTTAAATCTTATTCCTTTGATAAGCTGAATTTTGAAAAGTGGCTGATGGTTAATTTTAAAATTAACCGGTTGCCTAACCAGCATATAGTAGACCGCTACATTGAAACCTGTAAACCATTGGATGTAGAGAACGATGGCGAAGGGCTGGATTATTTTATAGGCGAAGAGGATGAAGTAGATATTACAGACCTGCCAGCCGGCTTTCATAAGGGCTATGTGGCATGGGTAATAGGCGCCAAACAGACTACCAAAAAGTTTCCGAAAGAGAAGATTGCAATTGCGGCAAGCAAACTCAATATTCCCATACTGCTTTTAGGAGGTAAGGAGGATGAACAAGATGGGCAGGAAATTGAAGCAGCGGTTGTTATAAACGGTGGCAAAATTTATAATGCAGCTGGTAAGTTTTCGCTTAATCAATCGGCTTCTCTTATAAGGCAAGCCAAAGGTGTGATAACTAACGATACAGGCTTAATGCATATATCCTCGGCCTTTAAAAAACCTATAATATCTATTTGGGGTAACACAATTCCGGAATTTGGTATGGAACCTTATTATGGTGCGCATAGTATTCCCAACTACAAGTTTCAGGTGCAGGGAATTAGCTGCAGGCCCTGCAGCAAACTAGGGTACAGCGCTTGCCCTAAAGGCCATTTTAAATGCATGAACATGCATAGCGAAGATGAGTTGGCTGGAAAAATTCAATCTCGTTTTCGATAAAGCATGCCAGCTTTTAATGGTATAAATTTCTACACTCCGGTTTGGATGATTACGCCTTTTATCTATAAAATTAACATCCAAATAGCTTCTGTATATGCATACGCGTAGTAGTTTCCCCATTTAAAAATTGGTACAGTTTAGGCATGGTTTATAGGAACTAAAACCATGTTTTATGAAAACTATCATCACTGCTATTGCTTGTTTTCTGTCGGTTGCTATTTCGGCACAAAGCGCTAATACCATTAGTTTAAGAACAACAACTCTTGCTGCTACTGGGTTAAAGCTGACTAAGTCAAATTCATACCAGGGTAATGTGTTGCTAAACCGTGTACCGGCACCGGCCGCGCATGTTCACAATTCTGCTTATAAGGCCGGTGTAGCCCTTTTGGTATTGGGCCCCGTTAAAATGGCGGTAGGTTTGGGTGTATTGGGTTGGACTGCGGCGCACTTCAATGATATTAACAGAGGAGAACCCACAAGAGTTACCGACCGCGGCGTAGCCTTTGGTGCAGCGTTGGGTACTTTCCATATTTTAACCGGTGCTGCGTTAACCGCTGGTGGCGCGGTGCTATTGCGCAAGTCGCGCACAGGTAGTGCCTACCTTACTATTCCCGAGCTTACGGCCCCGGTAAATACCATGGGAAACAGCAATGGGCTTGGCGTGCGAACGTCGATAGTATTTTAAATAGCCTGACTCTTTTATCTTATTATTATTTTAACTATATCAAATACCTTCCTTTTGGAGGGTATTTGTTTTTATAATTGCCGCATAGGCAGGTTAAAAAAAACCTAAGGTTTGCTGTTACTTATTGCAATGCTGATACTTATATAATATTTGTAACCGGTTGTGGTTATCAGGCTAATAGGTATTAACAGGTATGAAATATATTATTCTCTTCTTTTTTTCTTTTTTCATTTTGGCGGCGAATGCGCAGGATGGTTATGCTATTACCGGTATTGTAACGGACTCGGCTAGTCATGCACCGGTGGAACTTGCGAATGTTATTCTAAAAGCAAGAAATACCGATAGTATAGTTACCGCTACCACCACACTAGCCGATGGAACCTTTGGGCTGAGTAAGGTAGCCACGGGTAATTACGATTTGCATGTATCATTTATAGGCTATTTGCCTGAAAAAATACCAGTGGTTTTACAGGCAAACCTGCAGCTGGGTAACCTAGTGCTCAGGGCCAACGCCAATAGCCTGGCTGAAGCGACGGTAGTTTCGCAAAAGGCGTTGATAACCAAAACATCGGAAAAGACGGTATACAATGTGGCACAATCGCCTACCGGCCAAGTGGGTAATGCTGCCGATGTGTTGCGTAACATGCCTGGCGTAAGTGTAGACCAAAAGGGTAACATATCTATTATAGGGAAGCAAGGGGTGCGGGTGCTGGTAGATGGCCGACCCAACGCAATGGCGGAGAATAACCTTCAGGCATTTTTAATTTCTATACCGGCCAATTCTATCGAATCGATTGAGGTTATTACCAACCCTTCGGCCCGGTATGATGCTGAAGGTGGTGCGGGTATAATAAACATAAAGCTAAAAAAAGGGAAGGCCGATGGTTTAAATGCAAACGTTTCTGTGGGCTATGGTATTCTCAACCGCTACAATGCCAATGCAGCACTAAATTACCGCAAGGGAAAGATAAATGTTTTTGGCAGTTATGGTATGCATTATGGCAAAACGCAGAACCGGTATTTAGAAAAAAGGCAAATTACGGTAGATGATATACTTACTTATTACAACCTGGATGCAAAGTTTATAGAGCGAAATTTTAACAACAACGTAAAAGCAGGTTTCGATTACTTTGCTTCGGATAAGGGCACGTTTACGTATACAGCTACAGGTAATTTTTCGCAAAATAGCTGGACCAGCAAAACCAATTCGGATAATCACAATAGCCTGAATGAATTGATGGCTACCTACCGGTCAACCAATGCAGAGCCTGCTAAGAATATTTCGGTAAGCAACGATTTGTCATACACCCATAAAATTGATACGAACGGGCAGGAGGTGAGCGCTGGCATTACGCATACTTATGTAAAAGGAAGTTCTATGGCCTTGCTTAATTCGTTGGGATATGATTCGACGGGCGCTTTTGATAACGCTATGAGCCTGGCGCGTATTACCGAGAGTAACAGCAATATACACAATATTATTTCGCAGCTAGACTATACCTACGTGTTTTCGAAAGGCGCGGTTAAAGGTCATAAAATAGATGTGGGGCTAAAAGATGAAACTACTTTGAACGGGAATCTATTTAAGGCTTACCGAATAGACGGAACAGTTGCCACAACCGATAGCTTGCTAAGCAATAGCTTTAATTACACAGAAAATATTGCGGCTTTGTACCTTATTTACGGAGGGGCATACAAAGAGTGGCTAACATGGTCGGCTGGCCTGCGCGGGGAGCATACCTATATTAAAAGCAATAATAACTCGGTTAACCGGCAGTATTTTAGTGTGTTTCCCAGTGCCAGCCTTGGGTTTGCTATCAACCAGCAGCATAATTTAAGTATTAGTTATAGCCGCCGCGTAATGCGACCACAGTTCCGGCAATTGAACAATACGGTAAGCTATACCGACCAGTATAGTACCTGGCAGGGGAACCCCTTGCTGCAACCATCTTTCAGCGACATACTCAGCATTAGCCACAGTATTATGCTAAAGCAGCACATGATTGTGTTTGAAGCTATAGGACAGCTGCAAAGTGCAGATTTTATTGAATCATCGCGCGTGGATAGTAACCGCATAACCCGCGGCGGCAATAGCAATGGCTCTGACAGAAAAATGTTTGCCTTCAATTTTTATTTTAAAGTGCAGTTAACCAAGTGGTGGGAGCTGCAAATGAACCACAGCTATAACTATAGCTATTATAGCTATGCCCGGGGGATTAATGTAACCCCTATAGGCGGGCATAACTATAACTTGTGGATGTCGACTAATTTTAAATTCTGGAAAAACACAGTGTTTGAAATTAATGGCTGGTTTAATACCGGTGGGGTACAAAGCCAGGGTAAAAGCCTGCCAGTGGGGGTAATAAACGCCAGTATTAAAAAGACGTTTTTAAAAGACAAGCTCACGGTATCTATTGCGGGCAATAATCTTGCAGAAAGTATGAAATGGCGCTGGACGGTAAGTAATACTAACCTTTCTACAGCCGGCAGCTGGCATGGGTTAAACCGCGTAGTAATGCTAACCATTGGGTATCAGTTTGGCGCTAAAACGCAGCCACGACGGGAGAAGGAAAAGAATGACCGCCTGGGCGGAGGTGGGGGAAGGGGATAACGAGGGCTAAAACATTATTTGTCCTTTTAAAAGTAATTTTCCACAAGCTATTTTATTTTTCAATGAAGCGGTTATATTTGCGCTCCGCTTTGCAAAAAGCACGGATGATTCTGTAGCTCAGCTGGTAGAGCAATACACTTTTAATGTA
>DATGXP010000050.1:0-13875 GCA_035298845.1 Chitinophagales bacterium | reverse complement strand
AAAAGCGCTTGCTGTTTGGATTTGGCCACCGTGTATACAAGAACTTTGACCCGCGCGCCAAAATTATTAAAGTGGCCTGCGATAACGTATTGGCTAAGCTAGGTGTAAACGATCCTTTATTAGCTATTGCAAAAGAACTGGAAGAAGCAGCCCTAAGCGACCCATACTTTGTAGAGCGCAAGCTATACCCTAACGTAGATTTCTACTCGGGATTGATATACAAAGCGCTTGGTTTCCCTACGCCTATGTTTACGGTATTGTTTGCCCTGGGCCGTATGCCGGGATGGATATCGCAGTGGAAAGAACTACGCGAAAAGAACGAAGACATTGGCCGCCCACGCCAGATATACAACGGACCGGCCCTTCGCCCGTTTGTAGGTATAGCCGACAGAAAGTAATTTCAAATAGAATAGTAAAAACGTCCCGCCAACAACGGGACGTTTTTTTTGCCCTGTAGGTTGTATGCAATTTTATATGCTGTGTGCAAAATAAATAGCACAAAAAGGAAATATTAGCACGTCAGGTTACTATTTTAGCAGCCACAGTAAAAGCTGATGCCTATATGAATACACAGCAGTTAATTCAGCAGCTACGCGTAAACTACGACCTTATAGGCGATGCCAACAAGCATGCGTATGAGCATCTGTTAATGCTTAAATCAGACTATACCCACCTGTTAAATGAAGAGGCGGAGTTATTTATAGAGTTAAGCACATCCATGGCCGAGCTGCAGTTTAATTCCAATTACAGGGGTGCTTTGCAAAACTCGCAGGCTGCCCTTGCCAAATACCCTGAAAGCCGCCATAAAAACCTGGTGGCCCTGCATTTGAAAATGATAGGGCATTCATATATCCATTTGGGCGAACATGAATTGGCAGAAAAATATTTGCTGCAGGCCCTTGATAATGTGCTGCCTGGAAATGATGATTATATAGCTAACCGGTCGTATATTTTATATAACCTGGCTATGAACCTGGAGGTAAAAGAAGCAGAGCCCGAAAGGGCCATACAATACTTAAGCCAGGCTATTGAATTATTAAAAAGCGACCCCAATAGTAAACAGAGCCTGCGTTTGGCTAATTGCCTGCTTGGCATTGGTAATATTTACAACAATCTGGAGGATGTGCAGCAGGCACTTACGTATTACTTCGAGGCCCTGGCTATATTCGAGCAGGGCTACCATTTATCTAACATTGCCAGCGGCTACGGCAATATTGGCAACTGTTATATTAAACTTAAGGATTTTGAGCAGGCCGAAAAATATCTGCAGCGCGCGCTCGATTTGCGCCTTAAGTTCAGCACGCCCAACGAAATCAGTATTTCTTACTACAACCTGGCTATTCTATACAAAGAAACCGGTGATTTAAACCGCGCCGAAGAGCTACTGGTACTTACCCAAAAAAGAGTGCAGGATGCGGGCAATAAGCCGCTTATGGATATGATTGAGGAAGAGTTTGCTGACCTGCACGAAAAAAAACAAGCGCGCAAGGCCGAAGCTGCATAAATTAAAAAGACATATTGTTTTTAATATTTTATTTAGGCAGGCCGTACACCGGTAAGACTGTGGATAACCGGTTTGGGCATATCGCTTTCCGGTGTATTTTTGGAATATATCTACTTATTGCATAAGTTATTTTTAGCCCCCTATGAACGCCCAGCAATTGCTGAAACAGATACGGATTAACCGCGATTTGATAATAAGCCACAACCTGCATGCTTACGAGCACCTGCAAATGCTTAAGGGTGATTATCCGCATTTGGCGAACGAAGAGGTAACCATAAGTATAGAGCTGAACAATACGCTGGCCGAGCTGCATTACCACTCTAATTATGCCGGGGCGCTGCAAAACTCATTGCGCATAGTAAGCCAGTATTCAGATACTATACACAAAAACCTACTGGTGCTGCACCTTAAGGTAATAGGCCATTGCTACACCAATACCGGCGAGTTTAGGCTGGCCGAAGATTTTTTACTGCGGGCACTGTCGAACCTGGAAGCTAACCATGCAGAGTACGTGCTGGCCAAAGCCGATATACTGCAAACACTGGCAATGAACCACGAAATGATAGAGGAAGGCAGCCCGAAATCTATCGCCTATTTAACAGAAGCTATAGAGGGATTAGACGAAGAAGCACACGCGGTGAAGCGCGCCAACTGCCTGATGGGCCTGGGCAACGTGTATAACAACATGGATAATATACCCATGGCGCTAAAGTATTATACACAGGCAGCACAAACATTTGAGGGCAAGTTTGTATTATCTAACATGGCCAGTGCTTATAGCAATATTGGCAACTGCCATATAAAGTTGGGAGATTTTAAAAAGGCAGAAACCTACCTGCAAAAATCGCTGGAGTTGCGGCTTAAATTTTCCTCGCCCGATGATTTAAGCATCTCCTATTATA
Organism: Chitinophagales bacterium; assembly: GCA_035298845.1. Classification (GTDB taxonomy): domain Bacteria; phylum Bacteroidota; class Bacteroidia; order Chitinophagales; family LD1; genus Bog-950. The sequence continues at coordinate 11,469 of DATGXP010000050.1, read as the reverse complement.
ACCTGGCTATAGTATATAAAGAAACCGGCGACTATATCAAAGCCGAAGATTTCCTGCTTAAAAGCAAACAAATATTAGAGCAGATAGGCAACAAGCCCTATATAAGCGAGGTAAACGACAGGCTGCAAGAACTGGAAGTGTTGCGGGCTAAAGCCAATAAAGTTTCTTGATAGTATATTCAGTTTGCTTGTGTTTTTCGCAGAACCCATCCCCTAAAATGCCGGTACACGCTGACCAACTTCATAATATGGCTTGTAAATTCATGGCCAGATATGAAGTAAATGTTAACCGTCCGGACACAGCGGGGCCTTATGGCAGCCCCCTTTTGCAGATAAGAATATGTTATTACATTTAGCGTTATCTACAAAAGAAACCCCACGGCAATGAGAAGGATGTTGGCCCTTTTTATTAGTATACTTTTTATTGCCTCGTGCAATAAAACCGAAGATGTTACAATTAAAAACAACGTTCCCCCGCCGGACCACACCATTGATTCTTCCACCATTAGTATTTATGTAAACAAGGCTTACATAAACCTTTTGGGCCGCGAACCATCCTCTACGGAAAGGTCTAACGGCCTTGGTGTTTTAAGGCAGGATAATTTTTCGCTTGCCAACCGGCAGCAGTTTATAGGCTCTTTGTTTTCTAAAAGCGAGTATATACTTAACCAGTACAGCGTAGCCAATAACGAGTACCTCCGTAACCTCGATTCGCTGGAGATAGAACAGGAACTTTACCTGCTCAATTACTTTTTAACCCAACCACAGTATGCCCCGTTTTACGATGTGGTAAATATGGAGATAGCCCGTATAGATACCCTTAAAATGGTGTTGCCGGGCCTGATAGCCGGCACCGTAAATTACAAAGCCATGCTATCGCGCATGACCAACAATTATTTTTACGACCAGATAAACATGGGCTCCGAAAATTTTGTGGTTAGCACCTATCAAAATTTTTTGTTCCGTTACCCCACCGATGCTGAATTGGCCAATGGCATACTGATGGTAAACGGCGGCACCACAAACGTGTTTTTAAAACCGGGTAAATCCAAACAGGATTATATCAATATATTTTTCGAGACAGATGATTATTACGAAGGGCAGGTAAGGTTTGTTTTTAAAAAGTATTTGTTCCGCGAGCCTTCGCCGGCCGAAATCTCTTTATACACCGGCATATATAAATCAAGCGGCGATTATAAAGAATTGCAGAAAGCTGTTTTTACCTTAGATGAATATGCCGGGCTTTAAGCAATAGTAAATCTTAAAAAATACGTATCATGAAAATGAGATATTCAGCACTTATACTTCTTGCTTTTTTGTGGCTTACAGGTTGCAATAAAGAGAAGCGGTATGTATACGAAGTACAGCCGCAGGAATTGTATCAAAACGCCGCGCAGAAACAATACCTGAAAACTACCGACCAGTTTATATCTATCGCCTATACGCATTTGTTCAATGCATCTATTACCAACAATGAGTTGAACAAGATAAATGTGGCACTGCTGGCCGTAGGCGATAAAGCTACTATACAGGATATGATAGTAAAGAACATGATTAAAGACGTGCAAACTATAAGCAATAACGATATGCGCGCCGATTTGCCGGCATTTGTCGATCAAACCTATCTGCGTTTTTTCAATCGCAAGCCCAATGAGTTTGAAGCCTGGAAGTTGAAAGACCTGGTAGAAAAGAATGCAGACATTACACCCAAAATGGTGTATTATTCTATGATGACCAGCAATGAGTACCGCTATTACTAATCTGCCTTTGTCTTAATACTAAATACCAGCTACTTAATACTACCTAGATGAAACGTAAACAATTTATAAAAAACGCCGCCCTTACCGCCGCAGGCAGTATGGTTGTACCTTACATACTGCCCAGTGGCAGACTCTTTGCAGCTACCGGTTCGCGGCGGGCTAACCACGTGGTGTTTTGTTTGTTTGCCGGTGGTGTGCGCAACCTCGAGTCGGTTTACAAAGCCGAGGGGAACCTTATGCGCAATACGCTTAGCGGCACCGAATCTATCAGCCCCGATATAGCGCCCGGCATTACACAACTGCCACTCATCGCATCATCGCCGCTGCAAACGCAGGGCACTTTGTATAAAGAGTTTAGATATGCCAATGGCCCTACCGGGCATTACAACGGTCACACTACTGCTATTACCGGCCGCTACTCCGATGAGTCTATACAGCTAAAACAACCGCCCAAATACCCTACTATATTCGAGTATTACCGCAAGCACACTTCGCCCACTACCAGTGCCTTAAATGCCTGGTGGATAAGCAACCAGCTGGGACCCTATCCATACTTAAACTATAGCATGTACGATGGGTATGGCCCTGCTTATGGCGCCAATATGATTCAGCCTACTTCTATTTTTAATGGCTCTTCCATATCGGTACTGGGCGACCCGCTTGCTATTTCGCAGGCCGAAAGAAATAAGTGCGATATGATGCGCGATTTTATGAACGGGCAGTTTAAGGTGCCGCAGCAGGCCGCATCGTCGGGCATAGTAAATACCCCGCAGGATGCCGAGCGGCTCCAGGTTTTTTTGCAAAACCAGATTGCGCAGTTAAGCAATATAGGCGACCCATGGGGCAACGGTGCTATGACCGGCGATATGATAAATGTATACTTTGGTATAGAGGTGCTAAAAGAGTTTAAGCCCGAGCTGATGGTGATAAACATGACGGATATAGATATTGCACACTTTGATTACACCAAATACGCCAATGCTATAGGTGTGGCCGATTATGCACTGTATAAATTATGGCAGGCTATAAACACTATACCCGGAATGGCCGGCGATACCGTGCTTATAGCTGTGCCTGAGCATGGCAGAAACCAAATATCTAACAGCGTAATAGATACCTATGGCCGCTATGCGCTGGACCACACCAGCGATGAAATGAGCCGGAAAATATTCTGCCTGATGGCCGGTAAAGGTGTAAAAACGGGCCAGGTGTTAACTGTAGATGGGCAAGGCAACGGTATAGGCCAGAGCGTAGATGTAGTGCCTACTATTGCCAATATATTGGGTATAGATAACGAGATACCATTTGGCATGATGGAAGGGCGGGTATTAAACGAGGCATTTTCTTAACCGGAAACTTAAACGATGAAGATCAGAAATTCTTTTTTAGGGGTAATGGCAGTAGCTGTCGTTTCGTTTTTGCTGGTAATGCACTCGTGCAAAAAGCCGGACGATACAGTACCCGACAACCCCTACGACAAAATAGAGCGCGATGACACCACTACTTATGGTATACCGGTAGATTCGCTGACTATAACCTACCTGCATACCAAAGTACTATCTACCCGCTGCGGATTGCCCGGTTGCCACGATGGCCATTTCGAGCCCGACTTTCGCACACCGCAATCGTCGTACTCTACATTGGTATATGCCTCTATTATTAAAAACAATTTAGCCGGTGGCTTTAAATACCGGGTAATACCTTTCGATACCACACACTCGGTACTGCACGAGCGCGTAACTAATTGCTGCTATGTAACCAGTAATGACCGCATGCCACAGGATGATATAGGTATTCCATTGCCCGATAGCAGCCTTAACCTGATAGCTTCATGGATAATACACGGTGCCCGCGATATGTTTGGTAATGTGCCCCGCCTGCCCAACAAAGAGCCTGAGATTTTGTATAGCTATATCACCGCCTTTGATACTATTTCGCTTATTCCCCCTTTTGCCTTTCCTACATTGCGTTATGATACTGTGAGGCTGGGCGGTATTGATTACAATCCGTTTATAGTACCGGTAAATAAAAGCGTGTTTTACCTGGTAGTATATGTAAATGACGATAGCACTGCAGCGGCGGATATGCTGGTTAACAAACTGAAAATTTCGACCGATGCCGATAACTTTACCTCGGCGCAGCAGTATACTGCTTCCTTTGTAAATTATACGGGCCTTAATTTTTGGCTGATGACCGTGCCTACCAATAACCTGCCGGCCAACGATACCCTGTTTATGCGCTATTACATGAATGATGGCGACCATGCTGCCAATACCGAGTTTCCAAGAAATGAATTGCCGCTTCCTTATAAAACCATTTGGTCATTTATAAGGCAATAGGTGTAAATCAAAAATTGAAGTATGAAATCTCTCTTTGCAATTTTAGCTATATCGGCGGTACTGTTTTCTTTTTCGGGCTGTAAAAAAGAGGAAGCTATATCGGCAGTGCCGGATATAAAATTTGTATCGTTTTCGCCCGCCACTGCCCAAAAGTATGTAGATGAAATAGAGGTTACGATTGAATACACCGATGGAGATGGCGACCTTGGTGAAAACACGCCCGATGTAAAAAACCTGTTTTGCACCGATAGCCGCAACAATGTAACCTACGAGTTTCGTATAAGCCAGCTGGCACCCGACGAAGCAAAAATTATTATAAAGGGCCAGCTTAAATTTCATTTGCCCCCACAGGGTTTTATAGATGATAACAACACCACGGAAACCACTACCTATTCGATTTATGTAAAAGACCGGGCCGGTAACCAAAGCAATACCGTGCAAACGTCTACGCTCACCATTAATAGATAGCTAAGGAGATTTTTGTATTTTTAGCTACCCAAATCAAACACGGTGAATGCGCTCATGAATCTTGCTTCCAGAATAGACCACACTTTACTTAAGGCAGATGCTTCGGAAAAAGAAATAAAAAAACTTTGCGCCGAAGCTAAGGAGCACGGCTTTGCTGCTGTTTGCATTCCACCTTATTTTGTACGCAAGTGCAAACTATGGTTAAACGGTTGCGAAGTGAAAGTGGCTACTGTAGTAGGTTTTCCGTTGGGTTATAGCCACACACCGGCTAAGGTAGAAGAGGCGCGGCGCGCTATTGATGAAGGTGCCGATGAGGTAGATATGGTAATTAATATAATTGCCCTAAAAGCCGGTGACTGGAATTATTTAAAAAATGAATTGACCAGCGTGGCTACTATTGTGCAGCTGCGCGGTGGCAAGCTAAAGGTAATACTGGAAACGGGCCTGCTTACCGATGCAGAAATAATTAAAGCATGCGAGTTGTGCGCCGAAATGACGGTAGACTTTGTAAAGACTTCTACCGGCTTTAGCCAGCCGGGTGCTACCGTAGAGGCCGTTAAATTGTTAAGAGCTAACCTGCCCAGAGCAATAAAAATAAAAGCAAGTGGTGGAATCCGCGATAAAGAGTTTGCTTTGCAGCTGATTGAAGCCGGTGCCGACCGCTTGGGTTGCTCGGGCAGTGTAAGTATAGTTTCATGAAAAAGAATACACGTTTTTTAGGATTGATTTTCATCCCGGTATTTTGCAGTATATGGTCGGTAACCTGTTTTGCGCAGGATACGGCTACCGTAAACAGCAACCAGAATTTCACCATTAAGCAGGATGCAGGTATATCTGAACTGCTGTACAATTACAAAGAGTATAACCGCAAGCGCGAGTTTGCCGATGGGTTTCGCATACAGATAAAATACACCGATGTGCGCGACGAGGTTTACCAAAGCAAGGCAGCCCTGTATAAAGAGTTTTCAGATTTAGCTTCGTATGTAGAGTATGAGCAACCCTATTATAAGTTGCGGATAGGCGATTTTAAAACCCGCCTGGACGCTACCTACTACCTGCAGCAGGTTATTACCCTTTACCCCGGTGCATTTATTGTACGCGATAAAATAAAAATTAAATAAGGCAGCCAGATGAAAGACAAAATTAAAGCGCTGTCAGAAAAATACTTTCCGCGCGTGGTTGAGCTGCGCAGGCATATACACGCTAACCCCGAGTTAAGCTGGCAGGAGGTAGAAACCGGCAAACTGGTAGCTACTGAACTTATGCGCCTGGGTATAGAGGTGCAAACCCGCGTAGCTAAAAATGGTGTGGTGGGCTTACTAAAAGGCCGGAACCCTGAGTCGCACTGTATTGCCCTGCGCGCCGATATGGATGCATTGCCTATAACCGAGGAGAATAAAATTGATTTTTGTTCGAAGAATACAGGTGTAATGCATGCCTGCGGGCACGATGTACACACCAGTAATTTGTTAGGTGTGGCTATGATACTTTCTGAAATGAAAGATGAAATAGAAGGCACTATCAAATTTATCTTTCAGCCCGCTGAGGAGAAAATACCAAGCGGTGCGGAGGCTATGATACAGGCCGGTGTGTTACAGAACCCTGCACCGGATAAAATTTTTGGCCTGCATGTATCGCCCGAATTAGAAGCCGGCACTTTTGGTTTTTGCGGCGGCCGGTTTATGGCCAGCAGCGATGAAATTTATTTAAAAGTAGTAGGCAAAGGAGGCCATGCAGCCAACATAGCCGAATTGAAAAATCCACTGCTGATTGCTGCAGAGTTACTGATAGAGCTAAAAGTTCTTACCGACCCTCAGCGGCCTGTAGTGCTTTCGTTTGGCAAAATAGAAGGCAAAGGGGCAACCAACGTAGTACCCGATGTAGTAGAAATAGCCGGCACTCTCCGCTGTTTTGATGAGGCACTGCGTATAATGCTGCATAAGCAAATCGAATTTATCTGCGAGCGTGTAACCGAAAAATACCTGGCCCATTGCGAGGTTACTATACTGAAGGGCTACCCCGTTTTGATAAACAATGACCAGCTAACAGCCGATGCAAAGGCAATTAGCCGTGAGTATATAGACGGTAAGAATGTAAAAGATATACCGGTGCGCATGGGCAGCGAAGACTTTGCTTACTACACGCACCATGTACCGGCCTGTTTTTACCGCTTAGGTGTGGGAAATAAAAAGCTGGGAATAACCTCCGGGCTTCATACCCCAACTTTTAATATAGACGAAAGCGCACTAAAAGACAGCATAGGCCTGATGAGCTACCTGGCACTTAATGCGTAGGCTATTGCTACTCCATCATTAACTTTCCACTCTTCAACAATTCACCACTCCTGGTTTTCAACTGGTAGAAGTAAACGGCACGTGCAGCGTTATCTATACTGATTTTTGTTGTGCTATTTTTAATGGCAGATGTATAAATCACGCTGCCATTCACATCCGTAACCACCACATCGCTGCCAAGTAAATAATTGCTGACTGTCAACTGCCAATTGCCAACTGTGCTCGGGTTAGGATACACGGATATTGTTGCATTGCTATTTATATCATTAATGGCTGTAGGTGCTGCCGGGGTTATTTCTAGCAGTCGCACCGGCGTGCCGTCGCTCCAGTTGCCCATGCCATGCTGCTCGGGCGTATCGCCAAAGGCATACTCGCAGTTTTCGTTGCGCAGGGCGCAATCCATCAGCGCATCCTGTAGTTTCCAGTACAGGTAAAAATCTACGCCATCTACCGGCCCGCTACCCGATGCTAGGATAAACAGATTCGATTCGCCATTATCAAAAGCAACATCGCCCGCCAATGGTGCAAAGTGCGATGCATCAGAAGATGGGTTACCATGGTTATCGGTACGTTGTGTTACCAGGTTTTTGCGGCTGGTGGGCACGTTTACTGTTTGGTTAAACAGGGTAGTGCCTGGTGCTGTGCCTACAATTACATCTTCGGTGCCCACGGCTATCAGGTATTTTACATCACCGGGAAAAGCTGAATAATCGGGCATTAAAAAACCCGCCGCCCCCGGCTGCATACTAAAGGCTGTAAGTGGTTTGGGCAGGCCGTATTGCGCATGCAGCATAGTCATGTTAGCAGTTAGCACCCCGCCCACTGAGTGGCCAAGTATGAAATAATTTTCCATTCGTCCCTTTACATGGCCGGGCTGTTGTATGGTATCTAAACCCCGGCGTATGCCGTGCGCGCAGCTATCGTTAAAGGTTGTATTAGATGTGTTTAAGTCTTTTTGATAACGGGGATAAATTACAATGTTGCCCTTGCGCACCAGGTGCTTTATAAATGCGCCGTATAGCTTGGGGTTGGTTTCGCCAAGGCCATGTATAAATATGACCACGTTGGCCGAATCGGGCGTGGGGCTGTTGGGCTCATACAACCAAAAATCGCCGCCGCTGCCATTGGTGCCGTAATCGTATTGGGTTACACCGCCGTGTATATACTCGCTGCCACCGGGGCCTGTGGCCGGTTGAGTGGGCTGGGTAATTTGCGCCGATGTAACAAGAGAGAAAACAACAGATAAAGAAAGTAGTAGTTGTTTCATAAATTGGGGATTTGTTGGATTGAATATAGAACTTAGCCCTTGAACGGCGAAAAAATGTTTTTGCAACTGGCAAGGTGCTTGAAATACATTTTAAAAACCACTCATGAAAAATTTAATCCTGCTTTTACTCCTCACCTTTTTGCTGGCAGCCTGTAACAACAAACCCACTGAAATTACCAATGAAAACACGCGCGATACACTTGTAATTGTGCACCGCGATACGGTGGTAGTTATACAGCAGGCCGGGCCGCCGGCCCCCGCTTTGCCGCAGCCCAAACCAGCTACCGAAAAGCCCGTAATAAAAGAAACGAAGCCCACACCACCTGCCATTCCGCAAAAAATTGCTAAAAATGAAGATGCATCAGATACCACCTATCATTACTATGTCAACAAGCGGGTTTCGGTAAAAATTACGCCCTGGGTAGACAGCGAGCGATGGGTTTTGCTCTATAACCTGCAAGGTGAAGAAACCTACCGCCAGCAAGAAGTACATAAAAGCTATACCGAAAGAGCAGAGCTGAAATTCCATCCCAATGGAGCGGTTTCTACAATGGAGATACATTCTAATCCGGGCGCCAGCATGTATTGGTACGAAACCACTATCACCTTCGGCACCACCAACGACCCTATTCAAAAATTGAGCGAGCGCAAACCTGTTGACAGATTGGAAATGAACCAACCGTGGGAATATTGGGATAACAAAACGAAACAATGGAGAAAGCAGGAAGTGCAGGAGTAACAGCTTTACATAGATTACAAATTATTCATTTTACCTCTTGGTATTAAAAAAGAAGAAGCAAGCCGTTGTGGCTTGCTTCTTCTTTTTTTAGTAAAAAGGCTTGTGCAGCTTACTTGGTCAACACAACCTTACGCGTGTAAACTTCGTTGGCCGATGATACAATGGCTGTGTAGGTGCCCGATGCCAACTGGCCCAGATCGAACTCGATACGGTTAGCTCCCTTGTTTACACCATAATGGCCTTCTAATACTTTCTGGCCTACTATGTTGTGGAACGTAACTGTAATGTCCTGCTCTTTGGTGCCGGTAATTACCAGGTTGGTCTTTGCCATGGTTGGGTTTGGTACAAACTCGGCCACACTAAAGCTTATCTCGCCGGTTAAGCGCGCGCTTACTATGTCGGTATATTCAAAAGCCCCATCATTATCTACCTGGCGCAGGCGGTAATAGTAAACCACATTAGGGCTTACGTTCATATCATCAAAGCTGTAGTTGTTCTGTACTGTAGAGTTATCGTGCCCATCTACATAGCCTATCTGTGTCCAGTTCTGTCCATCTACACTGCGCTCTACTTCAAAGCCATCGTTGTTGATTTCGATAGCCGTAGCCCAGGTTACACGGATAAACGCGTTGTTCACCGCATCGGCCTGCAGGTAAATCATCTCTACCGGCAGTGGTTGCGATACCTGTGAGCCGTGCAGCCAGAACTCAGAGAATTCGGTTACCGTCATCTGCACATAGTGGTGCGTCTGGTTGCCGCCGTAAATTTCCTGGAAACCGGTAGCACCTGTAGTGTGCTCGCCCTTAATAAGCGGACGGTTTGGTGTGGTATTGTCGCCAAACACACGGTATAAACCGCTCGGTACGTTGTTCAGGTAGTTGCCGTCTTCGTTCTGACCGCTATACTTGGTTACATACAACTGGTCGAATGAATAAACATCATCCAGCTCGGTACAGGCATAGTTAGGGTTCGGGTAGCCGGTGTTGTTGTTCCAGGCGTCCGATTTCAAATCAGCATACTCCTGATCGGTAAAGAACAGCATCACATCTACACCGGTAGTAGGTGGTGTGGTAGAGGTCATCTTAAAGTGCCTGCGCATGGCTGTGTGTTGTGTCCAGGTACAGTTAGTAGCCAATCCGTTGTTATAAATAACCGGTGGTGTTGCTTCCTTATAAACATCTATAGTTACCAAACCAAGGTTACTGTGGTTATCGTTAATAGCCATAATAGCGTTGTTGGTCACACCATCGCGGAAGGTCACCCACTTGTTATAATCGTTCACCCAGCAGTCAACTGTCATGTTACCGGTGGTAGATGTCATGGCTATATCGGTAGGGCGGCCGCTTGGCGCGGTTACACCCGGTGATGTGTACGAACAGCCGTTGGCATCACTTACTGTGAAGGTGCTCGTAGAGCCCGCATTTACCTCGTAAATACCCTGGTTGGTGGTAGATGTATAGAAAGCCGTAGGATAAGTATAAGGAGCTGTACCACCTGAGCCGGTTACAAGTACATAGTATTTATCGCCCAGCGCAAAGTTCATACACTCATCTACCACTACGGTAGCCGATAATGTACCTCCTGAAGTAACTTGTGCTGTAGTGGCGGTGGTAACCGGCCCACAACCTGAACCTGTTTGGCTTACCACACAATAGTAATAAGTAGTGCCCCCAGCTACTACCGGCGTGTAACTTGCCGAGGTAGCGCCATATATAATTGTTCCACCGGTAGTAGAATTGGTACTGTTAGAATACCATTGGTAGCTATACGTACCAGTACCTCCATTGGCCGTTACGCTTATAGGGGCCGCATTAGACCCTGCGCATAACCCCGTTTGACTTGCCGGTGTTGGGTTACTTACTGTAGGATCTGCAAGAATGGTAAAATCGGCAAAGGCGCTGTAAGACACATCGCATCCATTACCGGTAGCATATACCATAACACCCACTACCTTAGTACCTGCCAGTGTATTTGAGGCGGTAGAGATAGTAAGCGTAGCTGATGTTTCGCCGCTGTAATCTACTCCCGCAGGTGCACCATCAGTTAACGGATCGGTAAAGTCATCTACCCATTGATAAAGCAGGGTTGGTGTACCACCGGTTGCCGTTGTAACCATTGTAGCCGAGCCACCTATGCATACGGTTGCGTTGAGTGGATCAAGCGTAATATTCGGGTCTGCTTTTACATTAGCCGACACATCTGATGATACAGCTGAGCAGTTGGCACCGCTTTGTGTAAGTGTTACTTTATACAGGTAATTGCCTGCGCCAAGACCGGTGCTTGTAGCATAAGTAACACCCGCTGTATTCTGCACAGTACTCCAGCTTCCGCCACCGTTGGCGCTACGCTCCCACAGATAACCTGTAGCCGAGCCTGAACCACCCGATGGGTTAGCCGTTAATGTTACCGAACCGCCCACACAAACATCACCGGCACCGGTAATTGAAACCGATGGGCCGGGGCTTACAGTAATGGCAACTGTATTTCCGGCAGTAATATTTGAGGTACATCCCGCACTATTTTGCAGTGCACTAATTGTAACCGTAGTAGTACCTGTAGCATTAAGTGCCGGGGTGCTAAAGCTACCGGTGTTGCTATTCATT
>DATGXP010000049.1:0-3831 GCA_035298845.1 Chitinophagales bacterium | reverse complement strand
GTAAATACGTATGGGCACGCCGTCTGCATCCGCATCCACCACCGCAGTCACCGGCATTTTTTTGTCAAACAGCACAGACCCCAGCCAGGCTGCACGGTCCGATTTTTTGCGAAGCTCTTTTATATCAATAGCGCTGTTAATATCAATTGGCTTTCGTAATTTGCCAAAGAGTAGTACAAGTTTAATTTTCCAGTTCATATCCATGAAGGTAACAGAAATGAAGAATAAGCGAATAGTTATTGTGGGTACCTCTGGCTCGGGCAAAAGCACACTGGCCCGTAAACTTGCGGCTAAACATGGCATTAAGCACATAGAGCTGGATGTGCTTTACTGGCAACCTAACTGGACAGAAACGCCCATGCCTCAATTTTTGCAAAAGATTGAAAAGGCAATGGTGCAAAATTCAAACTGGGTAATATGCGGCAATTACAATGTGGCCAAAAAGCTTACACTACCTGCAGCTACCGATATTATATGGCTCGATTACCCTTTGTATAAAAATTTGTGGAGAGGCTTCAAACGGTCTTTAGGCAGGATGATTTCGAAAGAGGAATGTTTTGATGGTTGTTCCGAAAGTTTTGCTTTAACCTTTCTGTCCCGCAAATCAATTTTGTTATGGATACTAAAAACGCATAAACTGAGAAGAGAAACTTTTAGTAAACTGCTTACTAAAGAAACCTTTCCGCATGCAGAGATTTACAGGGTGCAAAATGAAAGGGAATGTGAACGAGTGCTGGATTTAGTATAACTCCTCTTTTCTCAATGTGCGATTAGTATAAGTGTTGTTTCTCCACCCGTTTTTTAATGCCGGTTATTACCCCATGTTGCATAATGCAATGGGCCCAATTCCACCAAAGCACCTCAAGCAGATATTCGGCTTTCTTAACCGGCTTGTTGAACTGTTGCCTGGTAATAAGCCTGCACTCTTGTGGGCTTATACTATCTACATAAAAACCCATCATCCAGTTGCTATTGCCCGCGCCCCTATAAACAAAGCTTTCAGGCTCGTTAATTACTGCAATAATCCAGCCCGGCTGATGATTGTTATAGGCCGATTGACATACAGGTTCATAATAGCCTGTATCAATTTGCTGCCATGCGGTGTTAATGGTATCTGCATTGTGCAAATCGCAACCAAACATGTTTTCCAGCCAGGTATATGAATAAAAACCACCTCGCCCCACCCCCATTTGTTTAAGCCAGGGATATATTTGAGTGGGACTGGCGTGTACCGTAACAGCCAGTGTGTTTTTATACCAAAGGTTAGGCACCCAACTATCACCTGCACGTTCGCTGTTAAACTCCTCAGGTGTTGCCCCCCACGAAAGTAAAGCGGGTAGAATTGCCCACTTGTAAGTAATTATGGCAAACAGAATAAAAAATACAGCAAGCGTCCTTTTCATTATTCTCTAAATTTCCATAGGTAATTAAGGTTATCTTTTTTGATAATTAGCCATGCTGCTATAGATGCAGTGATGGAAAAGGGGAAACCCGAGCCCACACCTAACGGAGCAATAGCCATTAGAAAAATGATGGCACCTATACACGCAAGCTTCACCCACCAGCCGTTTAATAACATGCCCAATGCAATTAGCCCCTGGCCTATTGATATGAGCGTAACCATTATAGTGATATGCTCTTTAAACCAGCCGTTTATAAAACTACTGTAAACAGTGAAGGGTGTAAGCGAGGCATATTCCAGGTAGGCATTAGGGTTATTGTGCGATGTGGTATAATTCATCCAGCAGGCCCAGCCAAACAGTAAAAAGAATAGCAACCTGGCAAGTTTAGGTCTCCATAAAGCAGCACCTACAATTAAAAGTGCCGCTACGTTAGAAATAAGCCACGGTATCCAGTATTGTTTTAATAGTTCCATAATTATTAGTTGTTCTGCAAATTTGGCGGCACCAGATGCTGTTACTTCTGATTTACATCAGTTGATGTTATGATTTTTGTGTATACCTCTCATTTATGCGGGTTATTGTGAAATACTATTTTCTTTGTAAGATGGTTGGAGAGAATGTATTGCTTATTAAAAACATGGTTTGCCAGCGCTGTGTAATGGCTGTGCAGGATATTTTGAAGGCCCAACAGATTACGCCAACAAGTGTGTTAGTTGGCGAGGTGCACCTTAGCCAACCTATTTCAGATACCCAAAGAAATAACCTTGGCAAATCCTTTTCGGCTATCGGGTTGGAGTTGATAGATAACCGCAATACCGGTTTAATTGAAAAGATAAAGCAATTGGTAATTGCTAAAGCACGCAACGAGGCAGAGGATAAAGAGAACAAAAACCTGTCTGTTTATCTCTCGGCTAAGCTACATCATGAATACACTTACCTCAGCAGTTTGTTTTCATCGGTAGAAGGCAAAACCATAGAGGCTTTCTTTATCGAGCAGCGTATAGAAAAGGCAAAGGAGTTATTGGTATACGGACAGATGAGCCAATCTGAAATTGCTTACGAACTTGGCTTTAGCAGTGTGGCCCACCTATCAGGGCAGTTTAAAAAGGTAACCGGCTTAACACCATCGCATTTTAAGGCAGTAGGCAGCAGCAAACGCAAATCGCTGGATAGCATATAACCCAAAATTGTATAACACTTACCCAAAGTAATAGAAACCCCTCCCCTGGTCCGCACCCTATCTTTGCATCATTAAATCACTTAAAACAATGTGTTATGAAAAACAAAGTAGAGAAGGGCTTAATAGCCCAACAAAACGGGCCTTGCGGCAATCCAAATTGCAAATGCGAAAACTGTAACTGCGGTAGCAACTGCACTTGCAAAAGCTGCAACTAGGCTAAACAAAAGGGCCGCCCTGCAAAGGGCGGCCCTTATTTTAAAACAAGGTAATAGAGTTGTTGCCCTGCATTAATTGTAACTTAATTTTATCCTCTTTAGTTCTGCGTAGTAAATAATTAAAGCTGCTATCTACATTATCGCTTATGTTGGGCAAAGGTATCAGCGGCTTTGTAAGCGGCTTCATAAAATTATCCCAATGTATAGGCACTACAATTGTTGCACCGGTAGCCCTCACCGTATTGTTGTAGTAGTTATTCTGAAACGTATCTGCCTGCACACCCAACATGGCAGCGCCTAAAAAGAAAACATCCGCCGGATATTTATCCAGCGCTCCATCAATATAGTTAGTGCTTGCTTTTACCAATACCGCATGGTTGTCATGCTTAATATAAAAATCATAAGTGCCGCCTTCTATATAGTGGTCAACCTTTGCCGGCTGTTTTAGTGGCCTATCAATATTTGGATGCTCCGGATCGGTAGCATTAGTTTTACCCAACAATTTAAAGGGCGGTGTATGTTTAGAGTTGATTACGGTAATAGAAAATTTACCTATCACCATTTCTTTTCCCGGTTCAAATAACTGCATGTTACCCTCGGGCAGGTTTTCGCCTTTGCATATATTTAATGTAGATGGCGAGCCAAATACTTTGGCCCCGGTTAATCTAGAAATAGCCGGGGCATCCATGGCATGGTCGTAGTGCGAGTGACACACAAAAATGCCTTTCAACCGGTTGATGCCGTGTTGTGCTATTACCGATTGTATTACCGGTAAATCTGAGCGCACTTTACCAAAAGCTACTTTGCCCACTGGCGGCCGACTGAAAAAGCCATCTATTAGTAGCTGGGTTTCACCATCATCAAACAATAAAGTACTGGTACCAAAAAAGGTGACTTTTACCTGGCCTGGCTGTAATACAGTAACACTATCCTGCTTTACAAAGTAAGACTCAAACTTTTGCAGGTCGGCAGATGGCTTAAACGCACGGCAGCCGCATAGCAGCACAAGCAATAATGCAAATGGAGTTAATAG
>DATGXP010000048.1:0-4427 GCA_035298845.1 Chitinophagales bacterium | reverse complement strand
ATTGGTGTTTTGTATGGCAAAGCAGAATTGCTGGAAGCCATGAACCCGTACATGGGCGGTGGCGAAATGATAAAGAGCGTGTCGTTTGGTGGAACTACCTATAATGAGTTGCCTTATAAATTTGAAGCAGGTACACCGCACATTGAAGGAGGGATTTCATTAGGTGCGGCGGTTAACTATATGAATGAGGTGGGCATGGATAATATTGCCGCACAAGAGAAAGAGTTGCTGCACTACGGCACTGAAAAATTTTTAGAGGTAGATGAGCTACGCCTAGTTGGCACTGCGAAGGAAAAAGCATCGGTTATATCTTTCCTCGTAGGCGATATATTACCGTACGATTTGGGAGTGATAATGAACGAGCAAGGGATTGCCATACGTACCGGTCACCACTGCTGCCAGCCCTTAATGGACCGCTTTAAAATAGAAGGCACCTGCCGTGCATCGTTCGCATTTTATAATACAAAAGAGGAAATTGATGTGTTTGTAAAGGCGCTTAAAAAGTCAATTACTATTTTAGCCTAGTAACAAGTCGGCATTGCACAATTAGCTTATTCGCCGGCCCAATCCACTAATGAAAGATTACTTCAGCCTTCAGCTGCGGTTAACCAACCGCAAACTACAAGATGCCGGAATGCCACCTTTAGTGGGCTATCTTCTTTTAACTATAGCTTTTATCGGGCTATCACTTTTTTTATTCTATAAAAGCAATTACGCTCCTTACATCTATCCGTTTATTGCCTTAAGTTTTATAACGCCACTCTCAGAAGTCAGGCGAAATGAGTTTTTAAAAACCTGTTTTGGTGACAAAAAATACCGCACCATCCGCCTGCTTGAAAACCTAGCTGTTTCATTGCCCTTCACACTATTTCTGCTTTTCAAAGTGGAATTTATAGTTGCCGGTGCATTAGTTTTGGTATCACTTGCGCTGGCTATAAGTAATTTTAATACACAGCTACAGTTTACTATCCATACTCCCTTTGGTAAAAAGCCCTATGAATTTGCTACCGGGTTTAGGGGCACATACCTTGCCCTTTTTATAGCCTATGCCCTGGCAATAATTGCGGTGTCTGTATCTAACTTTAATTTGGGTGTGTTCGCTTTGTTAATGGTGTTTGCTGTTACACTAAGCTACTACGCACAGCCTGAGCATGAATATTACGTATGGTCGCATAGCTATACTCCCACCCTGTTCCTGTTGAACAAAATCAAAACAGCTATCCTGTACTCCACTTTCCTTGCTGCACCGCTTGCACTATTGTTATGTGCTTTCTTTTTTAACCAGACGTATATACTCCTGGTTATTGTGTCGGCGGGCTATGTTTACCTGGGCTGTATTATTACCGCACGCTATTCATCGTTTCCCCACGAAATGGGGCTTGCTCAGGGTATTTTACTGGCATTGTGCATAGTAGCCCCGCCTGCTGCTATACTTATACTACCATATTTCTTTAACCGTTCTGTTGAACGTCTGCAGCCTATACTAAAATGATTGAGATACAAAATTTATCTAAAAGCTACGGGTCAAAACAGGTGTTGAACGATATCAATATAAGATTTGAGCAGGGCAAAGTATATGGCATAGTGGGAGAAAACGGAGCTGGTAAAACTACCCTGTTCAGGTGTATAGCAGGCTTAGAGAATTATGCGGGCAACATCACCAGTAGTACGCAGCCTCTTAAAAATCATCTGGGCTTATTGCTGACCGACCCTTTCTTCTTCTCAAAAATTACCGGTAAAGAATACCTGCAACTGCTGTGCAACGCGCGTAACATAACTATTACCGATATGCATAGCCGAAACATATTCGACCTGCCTTTAGAACAATATGCAGATACTTACTCTACCGGTATGAAAAAGAAGCTGGCGCTTACCGCAATTTTGCTGCAGCAGAACCAGTATTTTATATTGGATGAGCCTTATAACGGAGTTGATATACAAAGCAACATTGTAATAACCGAGATAATACACAAACTCAAAAGTTTGGGCAAAACGGTTATCATTTCATCGCACATCTTTTCCACCTTAAGCGATACCTGCGATGAAATACACCTGCTGAAAAACGGGCAGTTCAGTATGTCAGCGGGGAAAGACGGTTTCAGCCTGATTGAAAACGAAATGAAAACTTCGGGTGTAGGTAATAAACTAGAAAGGCTTCTCCTGCAATAATTGTATTAATCTTGTTACTCAATACTTACTACTACCACTTACTATGACTATAGCAGAAATTGAAGATGAAATTGTTGCCGAGTTTGATCTATTCGACGACCAGATGGAGAAGTATGAGTACATAATTGACATTGGCAAAAAGCTTCCACCGTTGGATGCTTCTTACATGACCGATGATTTTTTGGTGAAAGGCTGTCAGAGTAAAGTGTGGTTGCATGCATCTGAAAAGGATGGGCTGTTATACTTCGAAGCAGACTCTAACAGCACTATTACCAAAGGTATTATTGCTTTACTTATTCGTGTGCTATCGGGTAAAAGCGCTACAGAAATAACCAATGCCCAATTGGAATTTATCGACCGTATCAACCTGCGCTCGCACTTGTCCTCACAGCGCTCTAACGGCTTAACCAGTATGATACAGAAGATGAAAGCTTATGCAGCAGCCTATAAAGCTTAGCGCTGTTTGTTAGCCAGAAATTTATCTACTTCATTAGCCATTAAACCAGCTACAAACTCATTGCCATAAGGTGTAAGATGGCAATAGTCTGTATAAAACTCTTTATCGGCACCCATCTCCTTTAAATACGAAGCAATATCCATGAACGAGTGCCCGTGTTTTTTAGCCAATGTATCTATCCTGGGAGCCAGGTATTGCTGATAGAAAAAAGCTTTGCAATATGTCCCGGCTTCATACCTTGCCTTGCCTGCCTTCAGCATAGGGTTTAGATACCCGGCTGATATTTTTTCTTTAATCAATGGCAAAGTTGCAGCTGCAATTATTGTATCTGCTACAGTTACTTTCTCCAGGTGTTTACGCATTTTCAATTCCAGGCGGCTTAATTGCTTTTGGCAGCCCCTGTTAGAAAGCATAGGCTGAATGCAAAAAATTGAGTAAACGCTATCTGCCCTAAGTTGCCGTAAGTAAGAATCTACGGCATACAAAAATCTATCTGAGCCATTAGCAAATGCGGGCTCCATTACTTCATATTTTTCTGGCTCTGGCTCTGTGGCTATATCAGTCTTGTTATTAGACGGCCTGAATCCCGCACGAAATAGTTTTGCCAACGGGTTGCTCTTTTTTTGCTGCGCCTGAATGTGCCTTACATTAAGTAACATAAATGTATAGGGCCAGGTAATACTGCCCGATATCATGCTTAGCTGCATATCCTCATCCCATTGTTTAGAGGTAGCCATATATGGATCTCCGTTGGCAAAAGGGCTTATAAAATTGGGGATATCATTACACCCGTCCA
The DNA here is from genome assembly GCA_035298845.1 of Chitinophagales bacterium. Classification (GTDB taxonomy): domain Bacteria; phylum Bacteroidota; class Bacteroidia; order Chitinophagales; family LD1; genus Bog-950. The sequence goes on along the minus strand of DATGXP010000048.1, from coordinate 1,005 downwards.
GGTTTACAACGATATCCGGGTCAAAAGAATGGATTTTGTACTCATACAATGCTTTACTTTGTACAAACAAAAAACCAACTACGGCGGCATTTATGACCTCAAACTTCACTTCAGGATGCCTATGCTCCAACTCCCTTTTTAATACCCCTGCTATACTTGCCTCATAGGTAAAATTCCCCTCCGGATAGCTGGCGCTATCCATCATCCGGCCGGTTTGCAAACTACCCCAGGCAGTTGAACCACCGGTAAGAAAAATACGAACCACACCGCTGTCCTTTGGATGTTTCAAATCAGCCCCACCTGTTACAAATCCATTCTCATCGGTTTGCAGCGCATTATGCATTAGCTTAAAACTGTTATCATATGCATTCCATGTATAATGAGGGGTATTGAGCCTAACGGTAAACCCATTAGCCTGGTAAGCATACTTATGATCGGCAAGAGATTTTCCATCTGGCGGAAGCCAGCCGCCTTTTTGCAACACGCTTTTACTGTAGCACTCAGCCGCTATAAAACCAGCGCCAATAATAACCACCCATACAAGTATAAGCATGAGCGCTGAAAGAGTGGGCTTAATGCGGATATTCATCTATTACTATTTATTCCTCATCCGAATCCTTTTTCTGCGCATTTTTTTCTTTAGCCTTAGCAGCAGACCACTGCTTATACTGGCCGGCTGTTAGTGTAGATTTCAGCACAGAGTTTTTGGCTTTTTTCATATCATCCTCCCGTTGCTCATATACATCCTTGCTAAGGATATCCTTTTGTTTTTTGAGTACCTCGTGCTTTTTATAATACTCAAGATAAGCGACCTCTAATTTTGCTACCTGTTCCGCCTTTAAGTTACAAGCTGCATTTATTTTTTCTACCGTGGCGCGGGCTTTCTGCTCAGCGGTGGCTTTGGCTTTAGTAGTGGTTGTTTTGGCACCCGGTTTTGTGGTTTGCGCCATACCAACACCACTTAAAGCAAGTACTACAGCAATAAACAAAATCCATTTTTTCATA
>DATGXP010000047.1:0-8006 GCA_035298845.1 Chitinophagales bacterium | reverse complement strand
GGTGACAGACAGCCGAAGTTGCGGAAACAAGAAGAGTCTACCTCGTACTTCCACATATCGTTAAAATAAGGGGTTGTAACAAAAATAGGAGACCAGCCACCAAACAACCAGAGGTTACCCTGCTTATCTTTAAATGATGCTGGTCCTAAACGATGAGTAGGAAAGTTAAGTGGAGAAGCTACTCCCTTTGTACCACGCCTGCCCGGATACAACGCCTCGCTTATTTTTATCCATTGGTGCGTAGTAGTTACATATGCCCATAAGCTGTTACTAAACGAATCGATACCGCCGTTATAATTCATAACTATATCATCGCATATTTTCCATACAGCGCGGTTTTCGTAGGTCGCCCCTTCCTGGTTTTCCTCGCTGGTGTCGCAGTGGTTAACCCATGCTTCGGGCGAGTTATCAAATGTTCCTGCCCCATTTAATCTGGTCCATTCCAACGTAGTAGGGTTAAATCGCCAATCATCCTGACGAAAACTTGAAACACCACCTACAGATGTTGAAGAACGCCCCCCACCACTCATTCTGAAATTACCGTTATTCTCTTTCCAGAAAAAATTAGACATACGTCCGGGTGGATAGTTATTTACAGAAGGTACACCTATTGTGCCCAGACTTCCGGGTAACGAGTTAGACACATTTGAACCACTCATCCAGGTCCACAACCCGGTTGACCGGGTGTACTTCCACATATCTTTATACAGATTCATATTAATACTAAATATATACGCACCACCATACATCCATAAATCGCCGGCACTATCTACCCAGCAGGTATTATTTTCATAACGCTGCCCCGGACTGTTGGTTGGGCTGGGTACGCCCAGCGTGCCGTGGTTAGCTGCATAGCCGGTTGAATCTGTCATCCATGCCCATTGATTAATGGCAGGGTCGTATTGCCACAGCCTGCAACCAAACATGTGGCTGCGGTAGCCACCATACATCCATAAATGGTTATCGGGTGTTACCCAGGTAAAGATACCGAAACCATCGCCGCCGGGTTTGTTTAAGGGGCTAAAAACTCCCTTAGGCGCGGCATAAACCGGATAATACAAACTATCCTGATATACATCGCCCTGCATCCAGGTCCAGTTTTGTGTTACCGGATCAAATTTCCATAAATCGTTTAAAAGCCATCCGGTAGAATACCAATCGTTTACACCGCCAAACACCCAAAAATTGTTGGCTGTATCTGTCCAGAAAGCGCAAGCATATCGGCTGGGTGGTTCGTTAGCGGGGTCGGGAACGCCTTTAATCCCAAAGCGTCCAACAGATTGTACTGAATCGCCTTTAACCCAGGTCCAGGTACCGGGTTGTGCGTAAGTATGTAAGGTTACAAAAAAAGCAAAATGAAAAACGATAGCAGTGATCAGGGGTTTCATGATATAGTTTTGTTTAAAACTAATCATAAAAAATCACATAAAATAATACTCTATCCCATTACATGGTAAAGGCATGCTATGCCAGTTAACGTATAAATAATAAAACAGTTATTTATTGTATTTACTCATGGCGCGTTCCAATCCTTCGAACATAAAGCTGTTGATGGCATCGCATGATACTTTGATGCGTTCGCCGAGGGTTTTCATTTCTTCGGCGTTCCACTTGCCCAGCACGTAGTCTACCTGGCGGCCTTTGGCAAAATCGGCCCCTACCCCAAAGCGCAGTCGGGCATAGTTGCCGTTACCCAGTGTAGCATCAATATCTTTCAGTCCATTGTGGCCGCCATCGCTACCCTTGCCGCGCAGGCGCAGGCTGCCAAAGGGTATGGCCAGGTCATCAAGCGCTACCAGTACATTCTGCTGAGGTATTTTCAACTCGTTCATCCAGTACCTTACGGCTTTTCCCGATAGGTTCATATAGGTGGTCGGCTTAATTACATAAATGTTTTTTCCGCGGCTGCGGTACTCGGCAAAAAATGCCAGCCGCTCTAAAGTGAATGCAGTTTTGTTTAGCTGCGCTAATTCATCTGCAATTTTAAACCCTATGTTGTGGCGGGTGTTGTCGTATTCCTCGCCTATGTTACCCAGGCCGGCAATTAAAAAACTCATGGCACGAAAATAACAGGAATACAGAAATGCAACCCCTCACTTCCCTAAAGGGGATATCCCCGGCTCAAATACAGAAATACATTTTTTGAACCACATAGGAACATAGAATACAGCAACAGCCAGAATACTGGGGGTGGTGGAAGGTGTTGGGTTGAAAAGGGAACACAAGAAATGCAAATACCATTCTTACTACAGCATTAAAATAAAAATGCGTCCTGCATTGCTGCGGGACGCATTTTTGTATCTGCATCAGAAGAGTTATTACTTCTTCTTCTCGTCTTTCTTATCTTCTGCTTTAGCGGCAGCAGGTGCAGCAGCAGCAGGTGCGGCAGCAGCAGTAGGTGCAACTTCAGCTACCTTACGAGGTATCATTAGCTTAACAAACGGGTTAGATGGAGAGTGCAGGAATGTTACGCCTGGTATTTCAAGATCTTTAATTCTCTTGATAGCACCCAGGTCCATATCGGCGATATCAACCACTACTTCGTTTATAAGGTCTTTAGGCAGGGCAAGTATGTTCAGTTTTCTGAAAACCTGCTCAAGCTTACCACCCAATACAATACCTTTAGGAGTGCCTTTTAATTTTAAAGGAATAGATACTTTTACTTTAGAGCCTTCTACCAACTCTTGAAAATCAATGTGAAGCAAGCTATCGTTTACAGAGTGGAATTGCGAATCTTTCACAATTGCTTTGTAAGTTGTTCCGTTCAAATTTACTTCTGCCACTCTGAACTCTGGCGTGTAAATCAGTTTGCGGAATTCTGCTACCGGGGCATAGAAGTTTAAGGTTTCTTTGCCGCCGTACAAATTACAAGGAACGTTACCTGCCTTGCGCAGTGCACGCGTAGCCTTCTTACCTAATTCGGTTCTTGGCGTGCCGTTGATTACTACTGTTTCCATTTTTAAATTGGATTTTGGTTTATAAAAAAGTTTACTGTTATATCTTTTATCTGCTCTCTAACTATTATACCGATGGTGTAATAAACAGAGAGTTAATGCTCTTGTGCTCGTGTGCGTTGCGTATAGCCTGTGAAAACAATTTGGCTACACTCAAAGCCTTTATTTTTTTCGTTTCTTCTTTTAAAGGCAATGTATCGGTTACTATCAGCTCGGTAAGGGCACTCTTCTCAATGTTCTCGTATGCCTTACCCGAAAGCACAGCGTGTGTACAAAAAGCCCTTACACTGTTAGCTCCCTTATCCATTACCATGGCAGCTGCATTACAAAGTGTGCCACCGGTATCAATCATATCGTCTACCAGTACTACATCTTTTCCTTCTACACTACCTATTAACGTCATTTCAGCTACTTCATTGGCTTTCTTGCGGTATTTATCGCAAATAACCATATCGGCATTGAAATACTGCGCGTAAATACGGGCGCGTTTTACCGAGCCTACATCCGGCGAAGCAAAACACAGGTTGCTCCATTTTTGCTTTTTGATATAAGGCAAAAATATAGCGCTACCATTCAGGTGGTCTACCGGTATATCGAAGAAACCCTGAATCTGGCCTGCGTGCAGGTCCATGGTCATTACGCGGTTGGCGCCGGCAGCTGTTAGCAGGTTAGCTATCAGTTTGGCAGCAATACCTACGCGCGGGCGGTCTTTACGGTCCTGGCGGGCATACCCAAAGTAGGGTATAACTGCAGTAATGTAATCGGCCGATGCACGCTTGGCTGCATCTATCATCATCAGCAACTCCAGCAGGTTATCGCCCGGTGGAGGTGTACTTTGAATGATAAATACAAAAGAACCGCGGATAGATTCTTTTATTTCCGGCTGAAATTCGCCGTCACTAAATTTAAGAACGTCCATTTTACCAAGTGCCTGGCCGTAGTGGTCTGCAATATCTTCTGCCAAATATTTGGTTGCAGTACCAGTAAAAATCTTCACGTCGGTGGTCAGTAACATGTGGTGCCTTTTAAAGGAGCGCAAAGATAACTTTACAACTGAGAAATGAAAACCATAAAGCCGAATTATCCATTTAGAAGAGTCAATAGCAAATAAAGGGGCAAATATGCTGATTATCAGGCCCTTAAAACTAAAAAGTCAATCATCTTCTGCGCTTAACATACAGCACCACCGAATAAATTTTTGGGGCCGTAGCTATTATTGCCAGCGAAAGGTTCATATCGCGGGTTTGGGCCTGTGCCTGCTTTAGTTCTTTTAAAAATACGGTGGTCGAGTCGTCGCCTGCTACTTCATTCCACTTTTGCCACTGCACACTATCCAGGCAGTAGCCCACAAACCCTTTCAATTCTTCGAGCTTGCTAAGCGCCGAAAGCGAATCGAGGTTGAGGTTGGTTTTGGCTACAAAACGGTGGTCTTTATCGGCATAGTTTATAGGAAAATTCTCCAGCTTGATAGAATAGCCGGGCACTGGCAGCAGGGGGCTTTGTTTTACCACCGTGCCATCGTACGATTCAAAATTATCGTTGCGGCCCAGTTCAAAAACCTTATTCAGGCTGCTACAGAAATTCTGCTGCTTATAGGCAGTGTTTTGCCCTACGGCAGTTGAAAACGCGATTAGAAGAAAATAGAAAAGTGGACCTTTCATGTTTTACTTATTCTTTTTTTAAAGAAAGCAGAATTTTATCAATACGGGCACCATCCATATCCATCACTTCGATATCGAAACACTGCCAGCTAAGTCTGTCGCCCGGTATGGGTATTTTTTCAAGCTCGTTCAAAATTAAGCCGCTGATGGTGTCAAATTTATGTTCGGCAGCTAATTCATTCATATCAAATTTATGCAGCAACTCGGTAAAAGGAAACTGCCCGTCTACCAGCCAGCTGCCATCTTTGCGCTGCACAAATGCAAATTCGCTGCTATAAAAATCAGACACATCGCCTACCAGTGCTTTTAGCAGGTCATTCATGGCAATAATACCCTGCATTTGTCCGTATTCGTCTACAACAATCGCCTGGTGAATTTTTGTGGTTTTAAACTGCCGGAGGGCCTCGTAAGCCGAAATGTTAGGCGAAAAAAATTTGGGTGCACGGATGTGGTGTGCCAACTTAAATCCGGGGTCGGTAATGTTTTTAAACAAATCTTTTAGCAATACTATACCCAGCAGTTTTTCATTTTCATCGGTTACCGGGTATATGGAATGCATTTCGGCATTTACTGCTTTGCGTATGGCAGCCGCATCAAATTCTGACTTTAGAAAAACGGCATCGCTGCGGTGTGTCATAAGGGATGATATTTTGCGGTCGCCCAGGCTAAAAACCCGGTGCATAATATCCTGCTCTATCTCCTGTATGGCGCCCCCTTCGGTGCCCTCCTGTATAATGGCTTTAATTTCCTCTTCGGTTACCTTGGTATCGGATGATGGTTTAATGCGGAACAACGTTATAAGCACATCGGATGTAGCCGTAAGCAACCAAACAAACGGGGCAGTAATTACAGATAGCACCTGCATAGGGCGGGCTACTAATTTAGCAAAAAACTCGGGGTTAGAGAGGCCTATGCGCTTGGGTACCAGTTCACCAATGACTAGTGAAAAAAAGGTAAGTATTACTACCACTATACCTACGGCAATAGTTTCGGCATAGGGTTGTATAAGGGTAAAGCTTTCCAGGTATTTTGTAAGGTCGTCGGTAATTTTTTCGCCGCTAAAAATACCGGTAAGGATACCAATAAGTGTGATGCCGATTTGTACGGTAGACAGAAATTTGTTGGGTGAGTTTGCCGTATCTAACGCTGCCCGGGCATTTTTATCGCCGCGCTTGGCGGCAGCCTCCAGCCTGCTGCGGCGCGATGATACGATGGCAATTTCGCTCATAGAAAAAATGCCATTAAGAATGATGAGAAGGAATATCAGAAAAATCTCCATGGCCCCAAAAATAGCCTTAAATTAAAGATGCTATTTTAATAAGTGTGAAATGGGGGCGATTGTTGGGTTGCCACGGGTGAACCCGCGCACTTAACCATTTTACGACCCGGTTAAAAAATCAGCAGGTGGGGCCGCCGCCTGGATTGGCTGCCTTACACCTGCTGAAAATCTACCCTAACAAAGCAGATAAATTTTACTTGCCTTTTCCTGCGGTTAAATTCAATACCCGCTTAATATTTTCTATATCGGTGTTAACCGATGCCATTTCTGTTCTTAAAGTTTTGTTTTCGGTTTGCAGTTCGCGTATAATTTTTAACAGCTCCTGGGTGGCCGATATGTTGAGTGTAGTTAATGCTTCATAATCTACTGCACGGAAGTCTTTTACTTCCCGGCCGTAAACAAATACCTGTCCTGTGCCCTCCATGTTTACATTAAAACCGGATGCATCGGCATTTATTATCTCAACGATTTCGGTTTTATCCTTGGTAATAAGTTTTACCCGTTCTCCGGCTTTTAAATTATTAAGCATGGTTACGCGCCCATTATTAATTGTAGTCATTTGGTAAATATCCGGTATTACGTCTGTCAGTTTTGTAACTGCGTTCGGGTAGATTTTTTCCACCTCCTGGGCTATAACTTTTTTATACAACTTATTGCCCTTAGCAAGGGTATCAATAAAATGATAATTGGTAATACGCAATTGAGTAATTGTATTCAAATCATCGGCATTGTTTGTTATACCCTGAATATTTTTAATACGGGCATCGCTGTAAGCATCAAATTCGGTAGCTGCAATACGGGCGGTGGCGTAAATTGAAAACGGATTGGTACCGCCGCTGGTGCCGGTATTTCCCGAGCTGTTTAAAAAGCCATAAGAAGCGATATTCCAATTTTGCGAACTGCCCACCACCAACGATGCCTGAGTTGGGAAACCGGTACCAATACCCACATTGCCACCTCCGTTAAATATGGCATCGTAGTTTTGAGCACCTCCGGTTGTTGATGATACTAATAAACCGATGTTGCTGGAAAAAAGGCTATTCCATGATCCGCTTGATTGTATCTGAACGCCTACTTTAGTTACCCCCGATGTTGATGATGTAGCAGTATTGGTAAAGATGGCCCCAATGCAATCAGCCGATTTAGAGCCGGTAGTTACTGCATGCAACTTTGCGTTTGGTGCAGTAGTTCCAATACCTACATTTCCATTAGCAAGTATTCGCATTTTTTCTGTGGCATTACCAATACCACCGCCTGCATTCGTGCTGAAAGATAAATGCGTATTGATAGTGTAAAGCCCATTGTAGTCAGCCGCTATATCAGTTATAGTATCCTTTACCCTGACCATGAATACATCCCGGTATCCAGCCGAGTTTTGCCCGCGTATAAGCGTGCTGTAAGTGCCTCCTACATTGTTAGGGCTAATAATGTCAAGCGGGTATGCTGGTGTATTGGTACCAATACCTACATCTCCATTTACAGTTAAGGTGGAGTTAGTGAAGTCTCCATAAATTAAAGGATTGGTTTTACTATTGGCTATATAAAGTTTATTGCTGCCTGTTTCGTTGTAACCAGCGTTTGCTCCCAGAAAGATGTTATTACTACCGGTATCACTGTAACCAGCATCGTTGCCAATAGCCACATTATTGCTGCCTAGCCGTATCGAATTAAGGCTGTTGGTGCCAATACCTACATTGTTGCTGCCACCGGTGGCGTTGTTGAGTGCGTAGCTACCAATGGCTGTATTGTCACCCCCTGTTTGATTATCGCTCAGGGCATATACCCCTAAGGCTACATTGTAATTTCCGGTTGTATTTGCATCAGCAGCCCCGTAACCCATACCAATATTAGCAACACCGGTGGTGTTGGATGATAACACTGAATAACCCATGCCTATGTTGTAGTAACCCGTTTGATTGTTGCCTCCTATAAAATGGCCGATACTAATGTTGGCCAGGCCAGCAGTAGCTGCATTGTTCATTCCCCATGAGATATTACCACTTGCACTGTTTGGCAAGTAACCAACAGACGCACCGTTAGCCTTAAAGAAAATAGGATTGTTATTAAGGGTGCCTATGAAATTGGAAGCAGTTGTGCCTGTGTTTCCTGTCA
>DATGXP010000046.1:0-3428 GCA_035298845.1 Chitinophagales bacterium | reverse complement strand
TTCCAGGCATCAGATTGCAGGAATGTATCTGCCGGTATAGTTAAATCGGCTTCGTTCAAAGCCAAACCTGCTGTTAATGAAGGCGCTTGTGCAAATACTTTATTCAGATCGTAGCAAACAAACTCACCTAGCTGATACGGGTTGGCGGTTACCCAAAACCGGAGTTTCTCGGGCTGAAAAATGATAGCGTGATGGGAAATAAGTTGGTTAAGCGCCTTCTCGTTTCCTATACCAATATTCTTATCCTTCTGACCTTTCTGGTCGCGAAGAATAGCGGCTACATTTTTATAGTCCAGTTTACCGGTGCGGTCCATCAACTCCTCCAACCGGTTGAACCGGTAAAGCGAAGCACTGGTTTGCATATTCTCCTGGTTACTCTTATCGGTTTTAAAACTATCGCTCTGGTAGTGATTGGCGCATAGAATGAAATTGGTATCGCTGTGATACAAGACCGTTTTACTCACACTCTTTTCTATCAACGCAGTTTGGTGGTCGGCGGCAGAGCCTATCATCAGCGTTTCGCACACAAAAGTCTTACGCTTTTTGGCAATAGCAAAGGCCTCGTCAATAGTACCAGCGTACTGTAAAATTTCGCGGGCTAAAATTGATATAGGTGTAGTAGCAGCATTTGGCACATCGCTTTTGGCAGCATTGATGGTAACGGTTACGCCTTTCTCGTTCATGCCCGAAACACAACCCATGAAGCCGGCCCAGGTAATCATTACAAACTTATGGCCAGCCTTTGGATTACAGAAGTAAACAATCTTATCCTTCGAAAATTTATCGCCCATGTAGAAGTCGAGATTGCGGCCTATTATCATAGATGAATCCGCACTGCGCTCATTCCAGCCGGCAAACGAAGTGCAACCCACCAATGCCAGGCTTTGCAGGGCATGGCCAATATCGTGCGCCGCATGGTAATTAAGCATACGGTCGTAAGCAGGGCCAATAAACTCAAACTCTTTGGGTGCAGAAAACGACTCGCCATAAATTTCCAGCTTGTTCTCCATAGGAAAATTCTCATCCAGGTGCCGGTTAAATACGCGCGTAAAAAAACCAAGAAAGCTCAAATAATTGTTGTCGGGAACCAGGTTGTGTATTTGCTCAACAAAGGCCTCTTCCTGTGTATAAAGCAATTCTTTCTCCAGTTTACCGGTAATAACCCCACGCTCAAATGGTTCGCCTTCTATATACTCTTCCCACAAGCCGCTTTCGCTTTTACGGAGCCAGTTATTACCAATACGATAAAAATTGTCGCCCACTTTTTCACGCTGAAGGTTCAAAGCAGATTTATCCTTTACATCTGGTATTTGTGGCGCAAGCCCCCATTGAATCCATGCGTAAGCGGCAAAAAGCAGTAGCCCCAGCACCAGCAACGTATACCCTAAAACTTTACCTATTTTTTTCATACCAAGGGGTGCAAATTTAAGAATTGACCACAGCAATTTTAAGTATAGCCGCCCGGCCATCCTTATTTTAGAGATTGTTAGGGATTAGCCGCCTTTATCTTATCCAAGAGGTACTCCTTGCCCATGATAGCCCCACAGGTAAGCAAGGCGCTCTCGGTTACCCCCAATACGCCATGCAAGCCCACGTTTTGGCCGGTAAGCAGCAAATTAGGCACTTTTGTTTTCACAGAAATCATCGTTTTAACGGGTTCGTTATAATCCTTTACAATACCATACATGCTGCCATCGTCAGTGCCCATATAATCGCGGTAAGATAGCGGCGTAGAGGTGTAATAAGATTGTATTGAACTATGCAGACCGGGAAATTTTATTTCCATAACATCCAACAACTTTTCAGCCTTTTGCCTTTTGAATTGCTGATACGATTCGCTACGCTCATTTTCATTCAGAGTAGTATGTTCGGTATCTTTCCATTGGGCTACTTCATCAAACCGCATGTAAGTCATTACCGTAAATGCTTCTACAAATTCATTCTGTTTTTCGGGCACCTCTTCAAACATAGCATACATCAGCGGCCAATTATCGTCGGTATGCCCGGTAGCATTCCATACATCTTCATCATTAAAATAATAATAGTTGCGATTGCGGAAAGGCATGGAGCCCGGCTTTAAAATTACATACAATACAAAAGTAGAAACCGAGTTGGGCAAATCTGCTATACGGCTGCGGTAAGCAGGCCTTATAGCATCGGTTTGGGTTATCTTCAATGTTTGGGCCGGGTGCAGGTTCGAAATAAATACATCTCCTTCTATAACTTCTCCTCCTTCAAGTGTAACAGATTTGGCTACCCCACTCTCTACATCTATACTTTTTACAGCGTGCATGCGCAACACTTCTCCCCCATTCTCTTTTATAATCCGGGCCATTAACTTTACTATCTGGTCCCCTCCGTTCTTTATCTTATAGGCTCCCTCTATGTAGCTGTTAACCACCAAAGCATGCACATATAAAGGAGTAAGCGGTGTACCGGCATACAACAGGTTGGTACCGGCTAATACGTTCTGCAACTTTTTATTGGTAGTTAACGCCTCGAAGTAGTGCTTTACACTTGTTGTAAAAATGCTCATATCGTTATACCCATCCTCTGGCTGCAGGTTATAGAGCGGAACGCTGCTGCAAATCCGTTGCATATCCCTGCAGTAAGTTTCTATGGCATTTATATCACCGGGAAACCGGGCAGCGAGTATGGCCTTAAAATTATCGTAACCCATTCCGAAAGGATATTCCGAAACATCATCTTTAAAGGCAACCACATCAAAGCCCTGCTCATTCATGCGCAAGGTTTCCAAACGCTCCATAATGCCCAGGTAATTAAAAATCTTATACAGCGTACTATCTTTTGAAAGGCCACCGATATAATGCACACCGGTATCGAAAGTTACTCCCTCACGGCGAAAGGTTTGCAGGCTGCCACCTATCTGCTCGTTTTTCTCCAGCACACATACGCGCTTGCCTTCTTTGCTTAAAACAGCAGCACACACCATGCCCCCCAGGCCGCTGCCAATTATAACTACATCATACTTTCTATTTGTGCTAATCATTACTGACAGGTGAAATTAGAGGTCTTTCATTATTAACCAAAAGACAACAAACTGAAAACAAAAAAACCTGTGCCGGTTAAAGGGCACAGGTTCGAAAAATTTTGCTTGGCACGTTGTGGGTACCGTTGTTCTACTAAAACACGAAAAAAAGCGACAGACTGTATTACCTCTTTTTGGTAATAGTAATGTACTTACGGGTTACTTTACCCGGGTTTGCCTTTGCATACTTTGCTGACGCAAAGCGGCCGGTGGCTTTGTTAAGATACACAGTCTGTTTGTGGGTAACGGTTTTGCTTTTCTTAGCCATAAATTTGGATTTAGTTAATACTCAAATGTAAATTAAATATTTCCCTAAACCAACATATTATTAATTGTTTTCCACAATCGGATACACGCGCTGACTTATTGCTTAACCAAC
>DATGXP010000045.1:0-2607 GCA_035298845.1 Chitinophagales bacterium | reverse complement strand
GGATATACGCTGGAAACCGTATTAAAAGATGGCGAAGAGTTTTGGCTTAAACCCACTGCTAACCTATCTACCGGAGGTACCGCTACGGATGTGACAGACAAGGTTCACCCGTCTAACATATTTATGTGTGAGCGTATAGCCCGTATTATAGGCCTGGATATTTGCGGTATAGATATAATGGCCGATAATCTTACGCAGCCCATCACCGAAACCGGTGGGGCTATACTTGAAGTTAATGCCGCACCGGGTTTCAGGATGCACCTGGATCCTACCGAGGGCATAGGCCGCAACGTAGCCGAGCCGGTAATAGATATGCTATATCCACCGGGCGCCAGTGCACGTATTCCGATAATCGCCGTATCGGGCACCAATGGCAAAACCACTACTACACGCCTGATAGCTCATATTGTAAAGCAAATGGGCTATAAAGTAGGGTTTACCACTACCGAAGGCGTGTATATACAAAACCAAATGATGATGCAGGGTGATTGTACGGGGCCGGTGAGCGCAGAGTTTGTATTAAAAGACCCGACAGTAGAGTATGCTGTACTTGAAAGCGCCCGGGGCGGCATATTGCGGGCCGGATTAGGTTTTCATAACTGCGATATGGCAGTTATAACCAATATTGCCCCCGATCATCTGGGCTTAAACGGTATAGATACATTAGAGCAGTTGGCGCGCACCAAAGCGGTTGTGGCCAGGTCAGTTTTTCCGGAAGGGTATGTGATACTTAACGCAGATGATGACCTGGTGTATAAAATGCGGGAAGATGTCGATTGCAAAGTGGCCTTGTTCAGTTTAGATGAAAACAACCCGCGGATTAAAGAGCACTCTGCCAACAACGGCATTAGCTGTGTTTACGAGAATGGATACTTCACGATATTAAAGGGAACCTGGAAAATACGGGTAGATAAAGTAAGCAACGCTCCTATCACGTTTGGCGGTAAGGCAGAGTTTAATATACAAAATGCGCTTGGGGCCATACTGGCAGCATACCTCCGCGATTTTAAAATAGAGGATATAAAGCTAGCGCTGGAAACCTTTGTACCATCACCTGTACAAACACCAGGGCGCATGAATATTTTCAACTTTAAAAACTTTACGGTTATGGCCGATTATGCGCACAATGCGCATGGTATGCGCGCCATAGGCAAGTTTGTAAATAAAGTAGAAGCAACTAAAAAAGTGGGCGTAATTGCAGGAGTAGGCGACAGGCGCGATGAGGATACCATTGAACTGGCGGAAGAAGCTGCCCGCGTGTTTGACGAGATTGTAATTAGACAGGACAAGCATCTGCGGGGCCGCACAGAACAGGAGATTATAGACCTGCTAACCCGGGGAATAAAGAATATTAAACCTGACATGAAAATTACCACTATGAAAAAAGAGAGCGAAGCCATTGATTACGCTATCCGTAACGCTGCCAAGGGCTCCTTTATAGTAGTAATAAATGATGTAGTGCTGGCAGCCCTAGACCAACTTCAGCGTCTGAAAGAAGAAGAGGATAATGGGTCGCCAATAAGGATAGATACTATTACAGACTGGGTGATATAATCCCCCCTTAAACCGCTCTAATTAATTTTTAATAAGATGAAATTTGACAAAAAAAGAGGGCGAGGTCACCCACTAACCCCGCCCATAGTATAAGAGTTGGACTCTTATACCAAAATTTTCAGCGTTTTTCTATTAGAATAATTCTAATAAGAATGCGCCAATAACTTGACAAAAATAAGATAACAAATAATATACCATATATATTTTAAGACTAATTTGGAATTTTAACGTTACAGATTGTGGAATTATGGGGAAATGCAATGGAATGGGGAATAATTTGCACGGCATTTATTCCCCACTTAAACCCATTTAACGGGCATTAATTTTGTAAAGTATTCTGTTTCATGAAATTAATGCGTCTTTCCTTAATCGATTTAATATTCGTGGCATTTTTTGCCATGCTGCTTCTTGTGTCCTACCTTTCATTTGAAAGAATAAACGGGCTTATAGTTTCATCTGAGTTGGTTGGGCGATCAAATACCGTTAAGCTAAAGTTAGAACAAGCGATATCTTATATGAAAGATGCAGAAACCGGGCAACGTGGTTTTTTGCTTACCCAGGATTCCAGCTATCTGCAGCCTTTTTATGGGGCAATAGCAAAAACTAACGCATTACTTAATGAAATAGACTCTTTGTGCACTGAGGATAGTACTCAGCGCCGCAATGTAAAGGAGTTGCAGGCATTGATAGCTGTGCGTTACGATTTTCTTACAGTGGTATTTCGCCAGAAGGACGACCCGCAGCGTCCTGGTAGCCTGAATGCATATCTGGAATTGGGCCGTAATACCATGAATCAGGTTAGAGAGCGTATAGACACCATGATACGGCAGGAAGACCACAATCTCAAGGGAAGAATTTCTGAACGCGACAGATTCGCACGGTTTTCTCCCTTGTTTTTACTCATGCTGAGTTTTTTTACGCTTATAGCGGGGGTATTGGCCTTTCTTAAAATAAAAAAAGACCGGCTGCAGCAAGAGTATTTGGTAAAAGACCTTACGCGCCGCGAGCGACAAATTACTGCCAAGAATATTGAATTGGAAAACACCAATGCCG
>DATGXP010000044.1:0-3395 GCA_035298845.1 Chitinophagales bacterium | reverse complement strand
GTAAGGTTGTGCTAACTAAATAATGTAATCTCAGCTATTAATAAAGGGGGCGTTTTTCGCCCCCTTTTTAATTTTTTGCCGGCAATGTTTACATTTGGTTAACCCGGATTTCATGTATTGAAAAACTTATTTAACTTCCTTCGCTCAAAATTTATGTATGACCAGAAAATTACTTCCCGTTTTATTTACACTCTTTTTTTTCGTAGCAAATGCGCAGGTTAATATAACTGTGGGTCCATATTTGCAATGTCCAACTACTAATAGTGTAGTTATTAAATGGCGTACCGATAGCGCCTCTACTTCTAAAATAATGTATGGTACGGATGCAAATAATCTAAACTTGTCGGCTACTGATAATGCAGTTACAAACTGGCATACGGTTAAGATAACAGGCCTTACTGCCTATACCCGCTATTATTACGCCGTGTATAACGATAACACATTTGCCGAGGGCGGAGATACGCAGCATACGTTTAAAACTTTTCCTGTAACAGGTGCACCTACGCACGTACGTGCCTGGGCTATAGGTGATTTTGGAAAAGGCAACAGCAAGCAGGCCCTTGTGCGCGACTCTTATCCCTTTGATAACGAAGAGACCGACCTTTGGTTGTGGCTTGGCGATAACGTGTATGATGATGGCACCGAGCAGGAATACCTGACTAAAGTGTTCGATTCTACGTATGGTTTTCAAAAGATAATGAAGTCGTTGCCTTTTGAACCGGCACCCGGTAATCACGATTACAATAGTGTTTCTCCTGTTGCCAGCCCTAAGCCACCTTTGCAGCACACGGGCCCATACTACGATTTTGTAGATGTGTATACACAGGGTGAAGCCGGTGGTGTGGCTACGGGCCATGAGTTATTCTACTCGTATAATTATGGCAACGTGCATTTTGTATCGCTTAACTCTGAGTTAGGTTCTGTATTCAGCGCTAATGATGATTGGACAGGCGTAAACCCTTTTGCAACTTTCAACGGCTCGCCTATGACCCAGTGGCTTCACCAGGATTTAGCCGCTAATACACTGCCATGGGTTGTTGTTTATTTGCACCAGCCACCTTACACCGATGGCTCGCACGATGCCGGTGCCTTTTATGAAATATACATGAAAGCTATTCGCGAGAATTTTGCCGAAATATGGGAGCAGTATGGTGTAGACCTAGTGCTGTGCGGCCATAGCCATGTATATGAAAGAAGTTACCTTGTTAAGGGTTCTTATGGCGATGCGGGCGACATTACTCCTTTTAATTACGTACAAAATACCAATGGGGTAGATTCGATGGGGCAGGCATTTATTAAGTACTCGCAAGGCTTTAACCCTAATCAAGGCACTGTATATGTGGTGTGTGGTAACTCCGGCAGTTCGGACGATGCACCTGGATTTAATCACCCATATATGTATGCTGAATATGGTTGTGATACCTGCATAGGCTCTTTTGTGCTCGATGTAGACAGTAACCGTTTAGACGGAAGGTTTCTTGATGCCTACGGAAACATTCGCGACCACTTTACTATTAAAAAGCTAAATGAAGCTGACCCTAATGCTGTAAGGGAAGTTAAGCCGGCCAGTTTCCTTAGTAAGCTGCAGGTGGCCCCCAATCCTTTTAGCAATAAAACCATGGCCAGCTTTGAACTGCTAAAGTCTGAAAGCCTGAAAATTACATTAAGCGATGCCGTAGGTAAAGTAACGAGTGTATACGAAGGCACGCTGACCAAAGGCGCCCAGGAGATTGAAATAAATGCCCAGCAGCTTAAACTGGCTAAGGGTATTTACAATCTCCAGATTTCTACCGGTACGCAAACCGAGGCCAAAACATTGATTATACAGTAGCCATGAAGGGTTTAATCACCGCTGCTATTTTATTTTGTGTGGCGGGTGTAAGTGCCCAGGTTTTTGATGTTACTTCTTTTGGTGCTGTAGGAAATGGCACCACACTCAATACCTCCGCCTTTCAGGCAGCTATAGACAGTTGCCACCATAGTGGAGGGGGTATAGTGCGGGTAGCGGGTGGCAATTTTGTAACTGCCACGGTGTATCTTAAAAGTAATGTAACCATTCAGATTGATTCCGGCGCAACCATTACCGGAGCCCCCAATACTACCGACTATCCGGATATAACACCACTGGTGCGCAACTATACCGATAACTACACACAGCGCTCTGTTTTTTATGCCGAGGGACAGCATAATATCGGCATTACAGGCAAAGGCACTTTTAATGGAAATGGTATTTCTGTTCCTTTTCTTCTCGATTCGGATAATAAGCCGTATGGGTTCAGGTTTATATCATGTACCAATGTGCGTTACGAAGGTATCACCATGCGCAACTCCGGTTTTTGGATGATGCACAATCATAACATCGATACCCTTGCAATAAAGAACCTGACCATCATCAATCAGAATTTAGGGAATGGTGATGGTATTAATATAGATGATTGCCGCAACGTACTGGTGGATAGCTGCACGGCCGATTGCAACGACGACCCGCTCGTTATTAAAACAACCTCATTGGCTGCCAGCGAAAATATTGCTATTAGCCATTGCGTGCTTATGAGTTATTCGCGCGCTATAAAAATAGGTACTGAAATACATGGTGCTGTCAGGAATGTGCACATACACGATATTGAAGTAAAGCAAAGTAATACGGCGGCTATCGATGCCAAGTGTGGCATCAATTTATCGGTGGTAGATGGAGGAAGTATGGAAAATGTATTGATTGAAAACGTTACTATGTCGGGCATTAGGGTACCATTGCTTATCCGGCTGGGCAACCGGGCACGTAAATACACCGATACCGCTGCTGCACCGGGTGTTGGCTTTTTACGCAACATAGAATTGCGTGATATAACTGCTGTTGCTTCAACAAACGTAACCAGTTCTGTTACCGGTATTCCGGGATATGCGGCTCAGAACATCCGGTTAAAAAACATAGATATAACCTTTCCGGGAGGTCAGCCTGCCACCAATAGTAATTTTGTAGTGCCCGAAAATGTGGCTTCGGGGCCCGAGGCTACTATTTTTGGAGATACCCTGCCGGCAGCAGGGCTTTATATGCGCCACCTTGATTCTATACTACTGCAAAATGTTTGCTTTCATAGCACACAGTATGACCAGAGGCCAACACTTGTTCTGGATGATGTTGCTCATTTCGACTCATCAGGTGTATGCATTATTAGTAGCGCTGCTACTATCGAAAGTAGTTTTAGTATCAGGATGTATCCTAATCCGGTTAATAGCGAGCTGTATTTAGAAACCGCAGCCGGAAAAGAACTCGGCGAGGTTGTTGTTTATGACATTGCAGGGCAAATAGTGCAACGGTTACGGTGCACCGGCAGCCGGTGCGCAGTACCTGTTTACGGCCTTGCTACAGGGGTCTATGTTCTTACAGGCTTAGC
>DATGXP010000043.1:0-6092 GCA_035298845.1 Chitinophagales bacterium | reverse complement strand
CCGCGCCTTCGATTTTGTAAAGGCTATTAAGAAAACTCCGATAGTAGTAAACGATTCACGCGGGTTTTATACCAGCCGTGTGTTTGCCACTTATGTGCAAGAGGGTATTGCTTTGTTAGGCGAAGGCTACAATGCCCGTGCTATAGAAGCTGCCGGTCTTCAGGCAGGTATGCCCGTTGGCCCTTTGGCGCTGACCGATGAAGTATCGCTATCGCTAATGGCGCACATACGCAAGCAGACTGCCGAAGATTTTAAGGCAGAAGGCAAAGCCATACCCAGCCATCCATCGTTTCCGGTGGCCGATAAGATGCTGGAGTTAAACCGTGCCGGTAAAGCCGCAGGGGCTGGTTTTTACGACTATCCTCAAGGCGGTAAGAAGCACTTGTGGAGTGGGTTAAAGGATTTGTTTGAAAGCAAACAAGCCATAGATAAGGATGATGTAGACCGTATGAAAAACGAAGAGCGGGAGATGATAGACCGGATGCTGTTTATACAGGCTATTGAAACCGTTCGCTGCCTCGATGAAGGCGTGTTGCGCTCCGTAGAAGATGCCAACATTGGCTCTATCTTCGGTTGGGGCTTTGCACCATTTAAAGGCGGTACGCTACAGTTCATCAACGACTATGGCGCTAAGGCTTTTGTGGCCCGCGCTAAAGAGTTACATGCTAAATACGGCGAGCGCTTTGCAGTGCCCGCCAGCCTGGAGAAGATGGCTGCAGAGGGGAAAGAGTATTAATACAAAAGCCCAAAACGCAGGATTTAACCTAGAATGTGAGCCTGGTTCTTGAAAGTTCGCAACTCTAGAAGTTAGGTGGGGATTTTTTTAAACCCGGCTATGCCACGTCACCCGCATCTAATAGAGCCTTGGCTTTTAGCACGCTGGCGATAGAGAGGCTGTCGCGTATTTCGCCGCGCATTACCATTTGGTACACTTCTTCAAAAGGGAGTTTTCTAATAGTGAGTTGTTCATCTTCTTCGGGCTCCTCTCCTACATACGTAAGCCCGCGGGCAATATAAGTGTAAGATAACTCATCGGTAGTTGAGTTAGACAGCTGCATCTCTAAAATCATCTCAAAGTTTTCTGCTTTGAGGCCTACTTCTTCTATCAGTTCGCGTTTGGCAGTTTCCAGCGGCGATGTGCCCAGTGGGCAGCCACCTTCTACAATTTCCCACTCGTAGCTATTTTGGGGGTAACGGTATTGACCCACTATCCAGGTGTTCTTGTGCTCATCTAAAGGTATAATAGCTATGGCATGGGTTTTAAAATGCACAACTCCATAAATACCATCGTTGCCGGCAGGGTTCTTCACCTTATCTTCTGTTATGCGTATCCAGGGGTTTTCATACTTCACCTCACCTGATATTTTAGTCCAGGGATTTTCTGCTTCGTTCTTTTTCATAGCTATTGCTTTACACGGGCCACCACAAATATTGAGGTGCTTAAAAATGGTGTAGTGGTAGTATCTGTATTGAAAATATTCTTTATCAAAAACCTCTTAAGCGGGCCTTCCTTCAATACATCCATAGGGGCGGTTATGTATTTCATCTCCAGCACTTCGAAACCACTCTCTTCCAGCAAAGCCTTTATCCGTGGCTTGGTGTAGATGCGCGCATTTGCAAAGCGCTCATGTATAAAAGTAGGGAGCCAGCTGAAGAACGGCACACGGTTCCAGGGAAGCAGGGGCAGTTTAGCGCCGTGTGTTTCAAACACCCACCACTTGTTAGGCACTGATATAGCGCACAAAGCACCGGGCTTTAACCACCGGGTAAAACGCTTTACGGTTTTATCATCATTAAAATGCTCTATCACTTCAAAGCAAATCAACCGGTCGAATTTTTCGTCCAGGTCTTCGTTCTCAATATCCTTTAACTGCACTTCGCAGTTAGTTATACCCTTTTCAGTTTTGGTCTTCTTAAACTCTGCTGTATGGTCAAATACATCAACGCCCAGGCAGCTCTTCATTTCATCGGCCATTAACAGCAGTGTAGCACCATTGCCACAGCCTATTTCCAATAGCTTCAAGTCTTTATTGCAAAAGCCCGGTATTTGCTTCACCAGGTCCACGCGCCGGGTAATTATCTTATCGGTACTATCGGCGGGGCGGCCCAGGTAATGCTCGCCTTCAAAAAGTGTTTCATCTACCCTATTACTCATTAGCCACAATTATAAGCCGTGTTTTTTATTTCGCACCACATTTTCAAGGTTCCAATCGATTTTATACTTAAAAGCCTCCTGCCGCACCGGGCAATCAGCTAAGGTGCAAATTTTGCAAGAGGTGGGCACACAAGGGTCTTCATGAATAAAAAACTCTACCTGGTTACCCCGCTTGTCGTTAACCAGTAAAGCCATCTCTTCAATCTCTTTGTGGGCTTCTTCCAGTGTATAGTACCAGGGTAGTGTTACGTGGCAATCTACATGCAGCTTGTTACCATATTGAATTACGCGCAGGTTGTGCACGTCTATCCACTCTGGCTTGCGGTGCGAGCTTAGGTACTCTATCACGGCCAATACAATACCCTCATCGGTCTCGTCCATTATACCCGCTATTGATTTACGTACCAGCTTGACACCCGTATAAATTATGAGAAAGCCGAAAATGATAGCTACTATACTATCGAGAAAAGCCCATTTGGTAAGTAGTATAAGCCCAATGCCCACCAGTACACCCAGCGATGAATAGGCATCGCTTTTTAAATGCTCGCCGTCGGCCTTTAAGGTGAGCGATTGATGCTTTTCGCCGGCACGTGTAAGCAGCACAGCCAACAGGTAATTGATAAGGCCTGAACCCAAAACGATAGCTAATCCTATATCCAGGTGCTCTAGCTGCTGCGGATGAAAGAAAGAGATGGCAGACTTAACTATTATAGATACTCCGGCTATGGCTATCAATATCCCCTCAAAACCGGCAGATATGAACTCTACCTTGCCATGGCCGTAGGGATGGTCGTAGTCCTTTGGCTTAGAGGAAAGGTACAGGCTATACAGTGCAAAGAAACCCGCAATTACATTGATAATAGACTCCAGCGCATCGGTAAGTATGGTGTTGGAGTGGGTAAGAAAGTAAGCCGTAAACTTAGCCACCAGCAATAGCGCACCCGCCACAACTACAAAAAGCTGTATCCTTAAAACCTCTTTACTGTTCTCCTCTGGTGTTTTCAATTCTACTTATATTTTGCTACAGATGGGACATTTACTTTCATCGTGTCCGCGTGCCGGGCAATACTCGCGGCCAAAGAAAATAATTTGCAGGTGAAGTTTGTTCCAAATATGCTCGGGGAATAAGCGCTTGGCGTCTTTCTCAGTCTGCTCTACGTTTTTACCGTTGGTTAATTTCCACCGGTGCATCAGGCGGTGTATGTGTGTATCTACCGGAAAGGCAGGAACGTCAAATATCTGTGACATAACCACAGAGGCCGTTTTGTGACCTACACCTGGTAAGGCTTCTAAATCTTCAAAAGTGTTAGGCACTTCGCCTTTGTGTTTCTCCAGCAGTATTTCTGATAAACGATGAATGGCTTTTGACTTGGCCGGCGCCAGTCCACAAGGACGGATAATGTCTTCTATGTCCTTTACATCCATCTTTACCATTTGCTTAGGGGTCTTAGCTTTTTCGAACAGGAAAGGTGTAGTTAAGTTAACCCGCTTATCGGTACACTGGGCCGATAGCAAAACTGAGATTAGCATGGTGTAAGCATCGGTGTGGTCCAGCGGTATTTGCGGATGGGGATAGAGTTCTTCAAGCTTATTGATTATGAAGTCGACTCGTTCTTTCTTGTTCATGCGGCGAAGATAATAGTAATGATAAATGAATGGCTCTCCATGGTTTATGATTACCATCATTTTGCATAAAACAAAAAGTCCCCGGTATTAGCGGGGACCCTTAGTGTCAATTATTAACTGGTAAACAAATTAGCGCATTTGCACTACCTGGCGGCTAAACACTTCGCCGTTAACCACCAGTTTTATAATGAAGATTCCGGTTAAAGAACCTGCATTTTTTGCATCGAAGCTAAGGTTGTAATTACCCGCTTTCTGGTTGCCTTCGAAAAGGCCTGTTACCATTTTACCGCTCATGTCATATACCTCTGCGCTTACCTTTGCATCTGTAGTAAGGTTGTAGTAAATGCTGGCAGTCTGCACAAATGGATTAGGGAATACATTGATGCTCATGTTATCAGCCACGCTTGCAGTTGCCGTACCCGATGTAGCCAACACAGCCACGTTGTTGCTGTTATCTACCTTTACCAGGTCGGTTTCGCCGCCGCTGCATGGAAAGTTGTAAACTTCCATATAGCTTGGGGTAGCACCTACCAGTTTAAGTTTATCTCCATCTTTGGTAAACAGCAACTCGCCGCTTTTAAAGCACCATACTTTTCCCTCAGGGCGAATAGCGCTCTTCACTTCTTTTTCGGCAAAGTGCAATTTGTTGCCTACCAGTACACCTTCTATCTGCATATCGGCATATTCACCATTGCTGTTTATAATAGTGGTGGTACCGGTAATGATGTTCCCTTCTTGTTTTAAATCAAATTCGTATTGAAAGCTTTCGATGAAAGTCTTTTTATCGGCCGAATACTGATTGCGCTTGCCGGTCCATTTACCGCTCACATCCAGTTTGGCAACCTGCGAAGCAGATAGAACCTGTGGAGCAGAAGCAGTTGGGCTGGTGGCATTAGCCACACCTGCAATCATTAAAAAGGCGAGTAGCGTAACGGATAATCTTTTCATATGAACTTGTTTTAGGTTTAGAAAATCATTTCTAAGATGCTGATAGAATTAATTTCCATACGGAAAGTAACAACTCTTTACATTTGGAACAACTAAGGAATGTTAAAAAAGTAAGGTACTTATAAGTTATACGGCTTTCACAGGTTATGGTTATGTTGCAATAGCGCAATTATGACTATAAACGGAACTGCATTTTTAATATTGCAGATTGGCAGTTAACAATTAGTTATAAAAATAAACACCATGAAAATAGCAGCCATGATATTTACGGGCCTGGTAGCCGCAGAACACATTTATATATTGTGGCTGGAGATGTTTGCCTGGGAAACTGCCGGGAAAAAAGCATTTAAGGGTTCGTTGAAAGATGAATTGTTTGCCCCTACTAAAACCCTGGCGGCCAACCAGGGCTTGTATAACGGTTTTCTGGCAGCGGGGCTTATCTGGTCTTTCTTTATAAGCGACCCTTTGTGGAGCAGAAATGTGGCGCTCTTCTTTTTAGGCTGTGTACTGCTAGCGGGTGTATATGGCGGGGTTACCGCCAGCCGTAAGATATTTTTTATACAGGCTTTGCCGGCGCTGATAGCGTTGGCATTGGTTTTCTTGGCTGGGGCTTAGTGCCGTCAGCAATCAGGAACATACCTTCGGGGTAATACAAAAAAAATTGCCTGTCTGAAAACAGACAGGCAATTTTTTCGAACAGAGGATTACTCTTCTGCTTTCAGAAAAATTACGATAAGTGCTTGTTAAGGTGTTTAGCCATTTCAAACATGCTTACAGTTTTCTTTCCACCAAATACTTTGGTAAGAGCTGCATCACCATTGATGTTGCGTCTTTCTTTGGCATCCTGAAGTTTGTTCTTCTTGATGTAGTCCCAAACTTTCTTAGTCACTTCGGTACGTGGAAGTGGCTTGCTACCTACCACAGCTGCCAGGTCGGCGCTAGGAGTCATAGCTTTCATGAATGCTGCGTTTGGTTTACGCTTTGCTTTTGGAGCTGCTTTTTTAGCGGCTTTCTTTGGGGCTGCTGCTTTCTTTGCTGCGGCCTTCTTTGCTGGTGCTTTCGCTTTTTTGGTTGCCATATTTAATTTGGTTTATGACCGAAAAGTAAGAACGAAAACCATGCTACAAAAAAATAGCCCCTACAAGTTATGCACAACAATGCTCACATTCACCTATGAAAAAACAGAAAATAATATATAAAACACATGGGTAAAATTTATTGTTGCAACTGCTAAACACAAAACAAACAACAACACAAACCGGTTGAACAAAACTCATTTCGCATTTGAAACAGCGCTTAGCCAAAAAATTTTATATTCGCACAACCAATCGCCAATGCAGCCACGCATTCTACTAGATAGTAA
>DATGXP010000042.1:0-2933 GCA_035298845.1 Chitinophagales bacterium | reverse complement strand
GCTTAGCGTTCCTGCACTCTTGTTAGTAGTAAGGCTGTAAAAATTCTGGCTGGTTGCAGTACCGTTTATTGCCTGCGCACCTGTGCCATTAAATATAACATTGCTACCGGCCGGCGTGAACACACCTGCATTGCTTGTCCAGTTTGCACCAGATACATTAATAGTAGTAGCAGTACCGGCATCCAGCTCACCATCGGTTAAAGTAAGATTACCGCTTATGTTAAGCGTAGCAATATTCTCCTCCGCAGTAAGTGTAAAACCCGGATTATTGACTGTAAGGTTATTGAAAGATGCACTGGCTGATGTACCTTTTATAGCCTGGTCAGATGCACCATTAAATACTACGGTACCTGTGCCTGCGGTAAAGCTTCCAGAATTGATAATCCAGCTACCACCAGCCATAGTAATAGTAGCCGCTGTACCTTTATCCAACGTACCGCTGTTAAGGGTAAGGTTGGCAGCAAGTGTAATGCTTGTGGCGCTGCCACCTACAGTAACTGTGCCCGAGGTTTTGTTGATGTATAAGTTATTAAATGTGTGTGAAGTAGCAGTGCCGCCTAAAGTTTGTGCACCACTACCTGTAAAATATACGGTACCTGTAGTTGCGTTAAATGTAGCCGAGCTGCTACGGGTAAAACCGCCGGTGCCAAACACATTTATCTGGCCTTCTCCATCGTTTATAGTTCCTGCGCTAATAACCAGGCCGTTTACTGCTATACTATCGTGAAGTGTGGTGGTGCCGGTGCTGGAATAGGTAAAGGTCCCGCCTACGGTTAGTGTAGTGTTATCACTTAAATAGGCTGTGCTTTGTATATCCAGGTTATTGGCTATGTTGTTTACTCCTGTAAGGTCGTAAGGAGCCGAGCCGTTAAGTTTAAGGTTATAATACTGCGCGGTGTGTACTACACAGCTATCGGCAGTTTGCGTAATGGTAACTGTACCACCTGTAAGATTATACGCACCATCCAACTCGGGATATACCGATACATCTGTGCTGCGGCTAAGCCTTAACTCACTCGTACCACTCATGGTAAGGCCGCCATCGCCCGAAAGTATGTTGGTACTTTCGTTAAGCAATACCGAGCCGCCCAGCGTAAGCACACCATCTACTATTATATCGCCACCCATGGTTTTGGTGCCTGCATTGGCAGCCTTTAATTCGTAATAGGTAGATAATGGTACTTTTATGGTTTGTGCGCCGCTACCGGTGTATTCAACCGTGTTGGGGCTTATTGAGGCATCGAGTATACCCGAAGACAAAATAGAACCACTAGATTTAAGTACTGAGTTGGCATTGTTTATCCATACCGAAGTTGCGCCGGCGGTTATGTTACCATATACCGTTACCGAACCCAGGTTATTTACAATACTGCCATCGCTTATTGTTACAGCTGTGTTAGTGCCCGAAGTACCTATTGTAATGGCAGCACCGGGCATTATCAGTTTATTATTATTAAGCGGGAATGAACCACCTGAAGCGGTAGTAAATGTACCAGTGCCATATAAGCGGGCACCTGCACCGTTAAAGTCGAAGTCGGCACCCGAGGCGATGCTAAGCGCACCCGACAAAGTCATATCACCATCTACAGTAAGTGTACCGCCCGACTGCGTGTAATTAGCGCCCGTAGGCAGGGTAAAGTAACCGTATACGTTAACGTTGTTATTTACAGTAGGTGAAGTAGCCGATGAAAGTTTCAGTTCATTACCTACATTCAGTGTGCCGTTTACAGTAAAGGTACCCGTACCAAATGCTTCAAGGCTGCTGGTTACGTTCAATGTTCTTGCTATAGGCACTACCAGAGCCCCACCAGTATCAATATCTAAAAACTTAACACTATCGCTAAAGCTTACGGTTACCGTATGGCCGGTTTCGATGGTTGCATAGCCCGAGCTGGTAGGCAGACAGTTGCAGCTTGCACCAGAACCGCCTGGTGTGTAGCTCCAGGTACTATTACCGGCAGTTACATCATTCCAGTTGCCTGTTTTGCGGGAATATACGTAGCGGTACATAGGAGTGGCGTTACGATCGTTGGTACCTATTACCCATGCATTGTTAAGATTGCTTACAGTAAGCCCTGTGCGGTGACCTACCGGCTGCTCTACAGGGCCGGTGGTAGTAGTATGCGTACCGTAACTACCCATGGCACTACCGGTGTAGGTTAACAATTTAAGATTAGATACACTACCAACAGAACCCATATCGGTAAACCTTACATCGATAGTATAAGTACCGCCGGCCAGGCCGCTGGTAGATAAGTCAGAATGCATATTGGCTATCTGCTCGATATTTGAGCCTTCATTATCGGTATATGTTACCACGGTGGCTCCGGCCACGTTGGTATGTGTGGCTGTAACATAACCCGCTGTGGTAGGGCTTACTGTTGTATTAATTGTAATTGGCCTGTATTCTAAACTTGTGCCTATTGGAAACAACCCATATTTATTACCCGTGGTGCTGGTAATAGCTGAAGCCGGAAACCAACGTTTAAACGAGCCGCCATACATTTGACCTGCGCTGTAAACCAACGCTGCGCCCGCACTGTTACCCAGGGTTAAAGTATAACCATTCAGGTCAATATTGGCACCGTTCAGGTTAAGCGAGTTAGTTACCAATACATCATTCAGTATTTGAATAACCCCGCCAAAAGGAGATACTGTAAGATTATAGAAAGTTTCGCCTCCGCTGTGTATTACAGTTTGTATAGTACCTCCATTAAAAGTAACGCCATATGTAGATGATACAAAAGTTCCATTGTTGGTCCAGTTACCCTTTACCGACATGTTGCCGGCCATGGTAATGGTGTTGCCCGAAGTAATCTGAAAATTGCCAAAAGTAACCGCTGAAGTAGTGGTTAAAGTTGCTGTGCCACGAAACACCTGGGTGCTGCCTACTGCAAACGTAAGCGCTGTAGTAGTGGCCGATAAGCCTTTAT
>DATGXP010000041.1:0-16113 GCA_035298845.1 Chitinophagales bacterium | reverse complement strand
AACACGATGTGTAATACTTGTGTAGCCGTTTTCTTCATGGTTTTATTTAGGGGTTTATAATCACTTTTTAGGAGGGTAAAAATTTTATTCAACAGCCGCTTCCGTACCGTTGGCAGTTATACTACCGGGGGATTTTATATTTGCTTTTAGTACGGGTTTGTTTGTCATGCTTGCTCACCCGCGCGGTATATTACCGGGGGTTTTCAAGTATAGAAAGCATTGCTGCCAATATTCTCTTTTATCCGGAGCTATTTGCAAACCGGTACCCTTATAATGGAAAATCAGGCGGGGCGATTTACTGATAGCCGGTTATGAGATATAATAACTAATCAGTTGAATGGCGAGGTTATAATCACTTTTTACAAATATCATGTAGGTTTATATTTTCAACGCAAACAAATAATACCGGTTAGGTATGGCTAAACAAAAAAGACGCAAAGCGCGCCAGGGTTCAGTATTAATATATGAGCTTATTGCCCGGATGAGCAGCGATGAAAAGCGCTATTTTAAAATTTATGCGCAGAAGTATGAGAAGGGCGATAGCAATCTTTGTTTATCGCTGTTTAATGCCATAAATGTAGAGTTGCGCAGGGGCGCAGAAGTAACCGATGAAGCCATACGCGCACGTATAAAAGGCCATAACCTGGAATCGTATTTTGTAAGCGCCAAAAACAAATTAAAAAATATGCTTTGCGATGCCTTATACGAAATGCACAGCAAGCATACCGATGAATTTGCTATTATGAAAGGCATAGGTATAGCCGGCATATTGAACGACAGGGGTTTTGCCAAAGATGCAGACAAGCAATTGAAACAGGCTATGGATATGGCAAAACAGAAGGAGTATTTTACCCTTTGGCTGGAAGGTTTCAGGCATAAGGTAAATTACAGTGTTACGAACGTTTCGGCTTCTTTCCCATTATTGCATAGCTGGAGAGATGAGATGGAGGAGGTGGTTATGTTGCTGGATAATTACTCGCACGAAGTATTAAACAACAGGCTTACATTTAATGCTTACCTGGCGGCACCGGATAAAATAGACAAGCGTACTGTTTCTGTTTTTAATGAAAACTGCCTTACGGCGAATGTGAAGAATGCCCGTTCGGCATATGCAAAGTACCTTGCCCTTAATGCCCTCCTGTTTTACTATGAAAAAGCAAAGCGCCGGAAAGAGGTAAGTCCTATTGCATTGCAACAGAAAAACATACTGTATGAAACACTTAACCATACTGTACGCTATGCCGGCGAATTTTTTGTAGCTTATCAAAACTATCTCAATAGCCTCGATCCCGTTAAACAGGCGGAAATCATAATAAAGGAGAGCCACGAGATGGAGAAATTGGCGCAGCAGTTATTACCAAGGGTGCGCAACAAACGAATGGTGCTGTTGGCGGTAAACAACGCTACCATGATTCGGCTAAACGTTTTTATTGAACACAATAATATATACGGATTAAAAGAGGAGTTGCCACATGCAGTAAAGCTAATCGCCCAAACCAAAGGAGAATTAGGCATTGCTATACAGGTAGTTTTATCGGCACTTATTAAGGATGGATACTTTATAACCGGCAACTACACCGAGGCGCTGAAATGGATTCGGCAAATTAAGTCGGCGGCTCCGCCGGGTATTCTTAACCATTACAAACTTTGCAACCTGCTAACGGAGCTAATGATTTTAATAGATACGAATGCCAGCGTTAAAGCCCTGCGGAATAGTGAAGAAAACCTCCGGCTGGCTATTACACGCTTTAATTATACTGTGGAGCAGCAAAAAATATTACAGGCTTTACTTAAGTTGCTAAGTGCGGTGCCAACCGCGCGTAATGCCAAAGAGCTTGAACAGCATTTAAACAGGATAACAGATTTTGCGGCCAGCATTAAAAAAGGTACTGATGGCACTTTAAAAAATGTAATGGCCGAAAGCAATGCAGTACGCTGGGCACAAAGAAAAATGAAACACTAGCCCTAGCAATAAAGACAAAAGCCGCAAATTTCTTCGCGGCTTTTGTCTTTATGTATTAAGTCCCCTTTGGGGATTTAGGGGCTGGTTATATCCTAAACTGCATTTCGATAGATGCGCCTTTGTCGGAAAAGACAACCATATCGGCTAATTGCATCATAAGAAAAACACCGCGTCCGTGCGTTTTTTCCAGGTTCTCAGGCTCGGTAGGGTCTGGCAGGTTATTGTAATCGAAACCGGGGCCCTGGTCTTTTACTATAAAAGTAAGGTTCTTGCCACGGTCATCCAGGCCGTATTCAATAGTTACATCTTTCTTCTCGTCGCATTTGTTGCCGTGTATTATAGCATTATTGGCAGCTTCTGTAATGGATATCAGGATGTTTCCATACACATCATCCCCAATATTCACTTCATTGCGCATATCGTCGATAAACTTTTCTACTAATGCGATATTCTCTGGTTTAGATGATACTTTGAGTGATTTCACAATTTGCTTTTAAATGGAGTTGAGACAAAAACGATTATATCCTTAACAAATAAAACAATCTCAGTTGGTATTGCAAAATGAGCCGTCAAATAATAATACAAGAAAGGAATTGTGCATATTACTGCGGAACTGTTATGTTCCTGAAATACTTTTCGGCCAGTCCTTTATAATAAGGTTTCAGGCTGGGCGGTACTGTGCGGTACAAATCCACTTCGCTGTTTCTTGCTTTCAGGTATTCTTCCAGAGATGGAGGCATTTTGCGCTCCGTTTCCTTGGCAGTATTGCTTTCCCGCTCCTGCTTTTGGTCGCGCTCGCGCTGAGCGTTTTCGGCTTCCAGTAGTTTAGTTAAAATATCCTGCTGGCGTTTCAGCGCTTCGGCAGTTAATTGCTTGTTCACCAGTTCCTTTTCGGTTTGCTCCATTTGCTTAATAGCCTCTCCCAGGTTACCAAGTGTACCTTTACCATCTTTGTTTTCCTGTTGGTTCAACTTTTCCAGTTCGCGGCGTATCTGGCTTTGCATCTGTGCCATTTCGGCAAACTCTTTACTATATTGCCCTTGCTGCCCAGCTTTGCCCGATTGTCCCTTTTCGCCTTTACCTTCGCGCTTCATCATCTCACCCATCTGCTGCATTTTATCTTTCAGCTGCTTTTGCATCTTGCTCATGTTAGGTAATCCGTTGCCCGGCTTTTTGCATTTCATACACATTTTAGGCTTGCCATCTTTTGGCTGCTGGCTTTCGCTTTGCTGCTGTTGCATTTGTTGCAGGGCCTCGCTAAGCATCAGCGCCAGGTTGTTGTAGCCGGTCATGGTAAACTGCTGGTTGCTCATAGCCTTTACCACATTGCGGTCTTCCATATCGGTTATGCTCTTACCCAGGTATTTATTTACGTTGGTAATCTCTTTGGTTATAAAAGATTTTATACTCTCCTGCCTGCGGGCTACCGCATACAGGCTGTCCTCTACCATCTTGCTGTTTTCCTTTATTCGCTGCTGCTCCTTCATCAAATCAACATACTTAGGGTTGTTGATGTTGGTGTTCTTCATGCCATTCATCAGCTTCTCTTCATCAAACGATAACTGCACAATATTCTCCAGCAACTGGCGGATGGCTTGCATGTCTTCTGCCTCTTGCTCCGCATCCATCGCCATTTTCATATCCGAAAGCTTTTGGGCCGCTTCTTTCATGTTATTCGCTGCGCTCTTCTGGTTTTTGCTGGCTTGCTGGTTTTGCTTTTGGTCCATGTCCTTCTTGGCATCTTCCTGTTGCTTCTCCGCCGTTTCCATGCTTTTCTCAGGTTCCTTAAAATCCTGCTCGCTCTTGGTTTCTTCGTTCAGCTTTTTCAGGTCTTGCATGTCTTTTTGGGCATCCTTCATCTCAGCGTTCAGCTTATCCTGCTCCTTCTTAAGCTCTTCCTGTGTTTTGGCCGCATCGGCATTTTGCTTAGGGTCTTTGCTATCCTGGGCTTTCTGATTTTCTTCTGTTTTCTTAGCCAGCTCCTCTTGCTTCTCTGCCAGTTTTTCTAATTTTTCAGCTGTCTCCTGTAGCTTTTGGTCAAACTCCATTTTCTTAAACAACTCCAGCATCCGGTCAAGCTCTTTCTCCATTTTATCACTGCTCTGTTGCATATCGTCCATCTTGTCCAGCGCATCTTTCTTCTGCATTTCTTCCAGCATCTTCTTCAGCTTATCCATCATCTCTTTCATCTCAGGGCTAAGAACCTGCTCCATCAACTCCTGCAGGTGCTGCTGCTTTTCGGCTACCTCCGGCGATATTTCTTTAAACTCCTGCTGTTTCTCAAAATTCTGCTCCATCTTCTTCTTAATCTCTTCCAGCTGCTGTTGCATTTCCTTCTGCTTCTCTATGCTCTGCTGCATGTTCTTCTTGTCTTCCCAGTTCAGGTTTTGCTTTTCCTGAAGTTTATCCTTCATAGCCTGCAGCTCGTTCTTGGCCTCGGCAGCTTTCTTCATCGCATCTTTCAGTTCCTGCTTCAGTTCCTTATTGTCCTTAGTCAGTTCTTTGTTCAGTTCATTTAGCGATGGCATGTTAAAGTTCATCAGCTCGCTCTTGGTGCTCTTGCTGCCGTGTATGCCGTCGTTATCCCACACTTCAAAGTAGTAAGTGATTTTATCGCCGGGCTTAATGCCAAAATCGGCCATTTGCCAGTAGTAGGTAAAGTGCGATGCTGTGCCGGGGTTAAAGGCCACATCCATTTCTTTGGTAACTGATGTGGTAGAGTCAGCACGGGTCAACTGGTAGTTGAAGGTTAGCTTGCGCAAGCCGTAATCATCCGATATTTCGCCTATGTAGTAGAAGTACTTTTGTGAGGCAGAATCGTTCTTTTCCTTCACGGCTATCACCGGGTATAAGTCCGGCGTTACGTTCAGCGAGTAAGATACGCTGTCCGCATCTTTCACATTGCTGTTGCTTACCTTAACCGTGTATTGCGCACTTTGCACAAATGATTTATTGAACACAAACTCGCTCTCGCCGGTGCGTTTCACATTATACATCGAATCACCCAGGGCAAACGAAACAGCATCTACATTTTGTGTGTTGAATTTCCAAGATAGTCTGGTGCCTGCCGGTATTACCAGGTCGCCCATATTCTTCAATACTTCATCAGGCTTACCGGTATAGGCCGGGTAATCGCATACTACCTCAAAGCCAGCTACCACAGGCTTTGCTACTACATTAATCACATACTCTTTCGATTTAAAGCCATTGGCCGCAAACTGAAAGGTGGTTTCCTTTTGCAGGTTTACAAATTCATGCGTAAAAAGGTTTTTCTCTTTCTTCCGCAGCTTAAAAATGTTGTTGTCGCTTTCTACAAAAACCTCGTTGGGCAATACATCGCCTTCAATCTTTACTTCCAGGTTAAAGCTCTCAAACTGCAGGGCAGTCAGGTTCTTGTTCTGTATTACAAACTTAAAGGGCGCTTCTTTTTCGTAGTAAGTGTCGTTGTGGTAAAGGCGTTTGGTTCCTTCCTTAATCACATTAGGCGCGGCAATAACGATGAAAAGAAACAACAACACCGGTGGCGCCAGAAACTTCAAATACTTTTTGTTTTTGCTCAGGTCTACAGCAAACGAAAAATCAATAGGTTTCAATTCTACCGATTTCTGGTCGATGGCCGCCAGCAGCAAGCCCATGTTAGGCTGGCTTTGTGCGCTGTGGCGCAGTTGCAAAATGTTCAGCAGCTTATCCTTTACCTCACCAAAGTGGGTGCCTATAATTTGTGCAGCTTGCTCGTACGATATAATCTTGCCCAGCTTGTAGTAATGCAGTAGCGGCACCAAAAAGAAATTAGCAGTAAAAGCTGCCGAGGATGCCAGGAAACCATAAAACAAAACCTTGCGCATGCCGGTAGACAGGTAGAAGTAATACTCCAGCAGGTTAATGGCCAGGAAAAACGCCAGCACATATACCGCCGAGAATATAGCCCCGCGGATTAACTGGTTGGTATAGTACTTCCTGATAAACTTATCCAGTTTTTCTACCAGCGAATTGTATGATGATGAGGTTTCTGCCATGATTGATTATAAACAAAGATAGCAGGATGGTGGCTTTTCCATAAGCCCGTTTACTGCCTTTAACACAATGATATAACGATTGCGCGAAAGCTTTGTTGTTAGTGACATTTTTTATGAATTGAAACGGTGCGGGTGTAAATTAAAACAGACGCCGTATTTAAGGCTCATTTTGGCAGCTATTTGCCATAAACTAATACGTTTGACTGTTAAGGTGCTTTTGCTATCTTGTATTTTAAACATATCCCCCATGAAAGGAATTTACATAGTAAAGCACGGTGCTGCTGAAGATGCGTTTGAAGTGCGAGAAAGCCAAAAGCCTGTTCCCAAGCCCGGCGAGGTGCTGGTAAAGGTTGAGGGTTTCGGGCTCAACTTTGCCGACGTAATGGCCCGCAAGGGAATGTACGAAGATGCCCCGCCCATACCCAGCCTGATAGGCTACGATGTGGTAGGCAGGGTAGAGCGGGTAGGCTCTAACGTGACCAATGTGGCCGAGGGTGACCGCGTTACGGCCCTTACCCGTTTTGGTGGCTATGCCGAGTTTGCCTTGACCGATCACCGCGCGGTGGCCAAAATTGGCGACCACATCAGCATACCGGAGGCTACCGCTTTAACAACCCAGTTTTGCACTGCATACTATTGTGCCGCCGAGGTGGTTAACCTGTTTGAGGGCGACAAAGTGCTGATACACTCTGCAGCGGGTGGCGTAGGTACTGGGTTGATGCAATATGCCAAATACAAGAAGTGCGAGATATTTGCTACCACGGGCAGCAGCTCTAAAGTAGATATGCTTAAGAAACTAGGAGCCGCCCATGTAATCGATACCAGCAAAGTAGAGTTTGACGACTACATAGATGAAGTAACCAAAGGCGATGGGGTAGATGTAATATTCGATGCCGTGGGGGCCGATTTTATGAAACGGGGTATTGCCTCCCTCGCATCCGGTGGGCGTATAGTTTGCTACGGTGCCGCCCAAATGACCGACGCCACCAACATCTTTTCTAAAATTGGTAAAGCCATACAGTTTGGTATATACCACCCGGCCCAGTTTATGATGAACAGCAAAAGCCTGATTGGGGTTAACATGCTTAAAATAGCCGACAACAAACCCTATGTGCTGCAGCGCTGCCTGGAGAATGTGGTGCGCCTGGTAGACGAAGGCATATTTAAACCGCAGGATGGCAAAGTGTTTAAAGCCGAAGACATAGCCGAAGCCCACAAATATTTAGAAAGCCGCAAAAGCACCGGCAAAGTCGCCTGCCAGTGGTAGCATAAAAAGGCCCAATGACATCCGAAGTTTCCCTCAACTTCGGATGTCTTGCTTTTGAAGTTCTTACTCCACCACTATCTTCTTTACCGCCGTTTTGCCAGCTGCTTCAATCTTTAGCAGGTAAACGCCTTTCGCTAAAAGGGAAACATCTAATAAAAGTTTACCGGTATGTGCTTTTTGGCTAAGAACCGTTCTGCCCAGCATATCCTTCAGTTCTGCCAAATCAATCATGCCACTTGTTTCAACCATAAGTAACGAGGATGCAGGATTGGGGTAAACAGAAAATTGCAAGGTGTTTTCTTTTCTCTCTGCAATATTGGTTGTAAAGCTGTTGCGGCAGTTGACCAGGTTAGCGTTATAAAACTGTTGTATTACATCGGCATCTCTTCGCAAGGTATCTACAATAGTGAGGTGCGACGCGGTAGAATCGTACGACGCGAAAAAAGCGTAGTCAAACGATCTTATCTGTTCAGGAGCAAATGTGCCTGGCCCACTACAGGCTAGAAAACGGCGGTCGCCCATTTGCGTCATTGCAGTTACTTCGCTCCATGCCGTAGTATCTGTCGGTGTTCCGGGGTACATATATTTGGTAGCCGTAGTTCCACCCCTGCCGTTCGCTCCTTCGGTAATAGGCGCACCATCACCCCAAAAGCCACGCAGATAATAATAGTGGTTACTGTCTGTAATAGGGTTGAATGTACCGCCGTTGGTAAAGTAACTAAAAGAGCTAAGCGGTGCATCTAACCGCTGCACACCCACAGCTGCAGATAAATTGCGGTAGCCGGCAACGCCATTGCAATCGTTATCGGTAAGCGTGCGGTTATAAGCATAAGCCAGGTTGCGGCTTGTATCGCAGCCAACAGCATCATTACTATAGCAGCCTACATCGGGGTCACTGTTCATACCTACATAAAAGTCAGAGTAGGTATTTGCTGACAGGTTCTCAATTTCATAATGTACAAATACAGAATTGTTTACCGGGTTTTTGGTGAGTGATGTGCCGACATCTAAGAATTGTTCGGCCATGCCCCGCACTTCAAAGCCTAGATTATTGCTACCAGCAATACTATCGTGGCTGCCTCGTTCATCATTGTAAACAAAGAACACAGCCTGGTCGCCGCAAAAAGCAGGATAGTCACCCATGGCAGGGTCATAACTACCATTGCCATCAGCATCTATAAAGGGTGCCATCCGGTGGTGTATGTTTACACCATACTGCGCAGTTACATATGGGTTGCCTACTGCAGGCCATAACTTTACTGCCGTACTTATAGCACCTACCGGTACCGGTACGGCCTCAGCGCGGTGCTGGTCTATTTGCTGGCGCGTAATCTTAAATACGCGTCTGTAAAAACTATCGTACGCCGAATCGTACTGGGTAGCAACAGGCCCATCGTAATAAGTGTTCTGCACCTGATTATAATATGGGATAGCCAAATGATGCTTGCCTTGCGCATCTATCCCGCTCATCATTAACCCGCTAAACCCCATTACAGATGTACCCATTCCTTTGGGTACTTCAGAAAATGGCATGGCTTGGTCATATATTGTATCCGTATAAAAAAGCGCTCCTTTTCTTCCTATTGCAGCACTAAAATTATTGGCGTCTATAATTTCATGTGTCTGCGCAGCACATGGCATAGCAGAGGACATAAGTAAACAGGCGAATACTGCTTTTGATACAAATTTATAAAGCGTCATCATTTGTTCGGTTTAGTTTAAAAAGGCATCCGAAGGGTAGAAAAAACTTCAGATGCTTTGTCTTTGAAGCTGTTATTCAACTACAATCCTCTTCACCGCAGTTTTACCCGCGCTTTCAATCTTTAACAGGTAAACTCCTTTAGCTAAAAGTGAAACATCTAATAATAGTTTACCGGTGTTCGCTTTTTGAGAAAGCACCATTCTTCCCAACATGTCGCGCACTTCTGCCAACTCAATCATGCCACTCGTTTCAACCATCAGCAGTGAAGATGCTGGGTTTGGGTAAACAGAAAACGCTAAACTTTTATCCTGCTTCGTTTCTGTAATAGCCGTAGGCAATTGAAAGCCCTGGCGACAAGGCAGCAAGTTGTTATCGTAAAATGCCTGAATTTCGTCAGCATCTTTTTTAAGCGTATCTACTATGGTAAGGTTATCAGCTGATGAATCCATAGAAGTTATAAAAGCATACTCCAGCACTTTAATATTTCCTGTGGGCATATTGCCTAGTTGGCTTGCGCCCATCATACGGCGGTCACCGGCTTGTATTTGAGCGCTTTTTTCGGTCCAATCATTAAAGTTAGATGGGTTACCAGGGTATATATACTTTGTTGGAATAGAACCCGGCCGTCCATTGCCTCCTACAGTAAATGGTATGCCATCCAGCCAAAGTGCATTCAGGTAATTGTTATACTCCTCTGGGGTAATTGGGTCATTATTATAAGTTCCCCCATTGATAAGATAGTTAAATGAGCTGTAGCTACCATTTAAACGTTTAATACCGGTAGATGCATCCAGGGTTTTATAACCCAGCAAGCCGTTGCAATCGTTATCCGCCGGGGTAGCATTATACGCAAATATCAATTCGCGGGTAGTGTCGCATCCTACATAATCGTTGGCAAAGCATCCCAGGTCAATATCAGCAAACATGCCTACATTCAGGTTAAACAAGGGATTCTCCGATTTGTTTTCTATTTCATAACGCACAAAAACGGTATTGTTGATAGCACGTTTGGCTGGTGGTGGTGCATTAAACCCACCAAATGATGAGTCTACAAAAACCTCAGCTAATCCGCGCACTTCTATCCCCAATGCGGCTCCCCCGGTTTCACCGTGTGCTGCGCGTGCGTCGTTAAATACGAAGAAGATAGCTTCATTTCCGCAAATAGCAGGGCGGTCCCCTTTCAAAGGGTTGTAGCTGCCATCGCCATCCGCATCTATAAAAGGAGCAAGGCGATTATCGATATTTACTCCGTAGCTGGTGGCTATATAGCTATTGCCCTTGGCTGGCCAAAAAAGAATAGCCGAATCTACATCCCCAATGGTCATTGTATTTGGCGCAAGAGTAGCATGGTGCTCTACCTGCAGGCGGGTAATTTTAAACACGCGTCGGAAAAAGGTGTCGTAAGCTGCATTATAGTTACCCATTATAGGCCCATCAAAAAAATCGTGTCCGGTGCCACAGTAGCGCTGGGCAGCGCATTTAAGGTTATTGTTCCCATCGGTAGCCGTTATCCAGAGGGCTGCCGTAAAAAACGAAGAAATACCACTGCCTTTAGGCACTTCCATATGGGCAAACGTTTGTGTTGCTGATTGGGTATTAGAAAATAAATTTCCGCCAATACCTATGCCCGCGTTTACATTATTAGCGGCCAGCGATTCCAGGGGCTTTTGCGCCCGGCAAATGATACAGCCGGCAATTAAGGCAAGGGTTAAAAAAAACCGGTTGAGTGTGTAGTGTGGTTTCATAAGCGCACAGTTTATATGTAAAAAAATATTTAACCATAAACCCCTGGCAGCAATGCCAGGGGTAGACCAGCGTTTTCATAGTGTATAGGTTCAAAGCTGGTCAGCTAAAACGAACAATACAAATATGCATAGTATAAAAACGGCAAGTGTCACAGTAATGTAAATTGCAATTACCGGTTATAGAAATGACAGAAGTATGACAAATAGCTATCTTACAAAAGGTGGCAGGGAAACAGAATGCTCCTTCAATTTGTAAACCGCCCTGCTAAGGCCTGAGGGCTGCCGGTTGTTTTCTGGTAGTAAAATACACCCCCACCAGTATAAGCATCATACCCGCTATTTGTACCAGCGATAAAACCTCGTTATCCATTAAACCCCAGCCGATGGCTACTATGGGTATCAGGTAGGTTACACTGGCGGCAAACAAAGCATCGGTGCGCTGTACCAACCGGTAAAACAACATCCAGGCTATCAGCGTACCTACTATAGAAAGTGCCGCTACACATGCAAAAGGGAACCACACCGTACCACTCGCAATTTTAGCCGGGGCTTCTGTAAAAAATAAACCAACCAATACCGGCAGGCCCATGCTGGCCATTGCCAGTGCGGTGGTGTATATGGCATTCTGGTTTTGTAGTTTCTGCTTGGTTAAGTTACTACTCATACCGTAACAAAAGGTTGCTATTACCGGCAAAAAACTATACAGCACATCTATCTGCAATGTGGCTGTGCCCTTGCCCAACACCAGCACCAGTGCGCCCACAAAACCAATAATTACCCCCCACACTTTTTGTGCCGATATAGCTACCTTATACAGGTAGTAGCCTATCACCAGTGTCCAGAGCGGCGATAGTGAATTCAGAATGCCATTGATGGCACTGCCGCTTTTGGTCATGGATAAGGAGAACAAAAAAGCAGGTGCCCCGCTGCCAAAAATGCCCACTAAAAAAATAACAGGGTATTTGCTGCGGGGTATGGTTTTTAAACCCTTTATAGCAAATGGCAAAGCTACCACACACGATATACTAATGCGTAAACAGGCCAGCTCTATGGCTGTAAAACCCAACAGCGATTTTTTGATAAGAATATACGACGTGCCCCAAATAAGCGTAAGCAGGGCCAGCAGTATCCAGTTTTGTGCGTTGTGATGAGAGGTGGCGTTTGACAAATTGTGATTTTGAACTGTTGCCGCAAAGATGAAAAACAACCTTACAATCTCTTATAGGATTTTGTGTACAGAAATCATTCTATAACTTTTGGAACAGTTTATGCAGTACCAGGTTATGAAAAAGCAAAATACTCTTTTACTGATAGCACTGTTTCTGGTAACAAGTGCTGGCCTGATGGCACAAACAAGCACTACAAAAGAAGGCGACAAAAACTTTCCGCTTATTGATAAAATGCCGGAGGCAACCGGTAGCGATGCCGAGCTAATCCGGCTAATACAGAGCCAGCTGGTTTACCCTCAAAAAGCAAAGGACATGAAAATAGAAGGGGTTGTGTTGGTGCGTTTTGAAATACAGGAAGATGGGACAATAGGAGAAGTGAGTGTAAACCGGGGCATTAATGCGGCATTAGATGCAGAGGCAATACGTGTGGTAAAACAACTACCCAAATTTATTCCCGCAAAACAAAACGGACTAACGGTTAAATCCTATCAGGTAATTCCTGTAGAATTTAAGTTGCCTTAAGCAGTCAGCTTCTTCATTATCTCATCCTTCAGCTTATCTATACCGTAACCAGTGGCAGCCGATATAAACAGTGGCTTAGTTCCTTTAAACCCGGATTTAGGAGCGGCTATACCTGCCTTCAACTCTTTCTCTATCATCTTCCGCAACTCTTCATCTATGGTGTCGCATTTGGTTATAGCCAGTATACGGTCTTTGGTCAGCAGTTCGGGATTGTACTTTTCAAGCTCAGTAAGCAACACTTTGTAATCGTGCAATATGTTGTTGCTGTCTACCGGTACCATAAAAAGCAGGATAGAGTTTCGCTCTATGTGCCGTAAAAAGCGCAGGCCAAGGCCCTTGCCTTCGCTGGCTCCTTCTATAATGCCGGGAATATCAGCCATTACAAAACTCTTTCCGCCCTTGTAGCTTACTATTCCTAAGTTAGGCACAAGGGTAGTAAAAGGGTAGTCGGCTATCTCGGGTTTGGCATTGCTCACGGCAGCTATAAGTGTGCTTTTTCCTGCGTTAGGAAAACCCACCAAACCTACATCGGCCAGCAACTTAAGTTCCAGTATTATCCACGATTCTATGCTGGGCAGGCCCGGTTGCGCATAGGTAGGCGCCTGGTTGGTAGCCGTTTTAAAGTGATTGTTTCCCCGGCCACCTTTACCGCCTTCCACTAATATAAATTCTTCGCCATCCTCGCTTATTTCGGCCAGCTGCTCGCCGGTTTCAAAATCGCGGGCAATAGTACCCAGCGGCACTTCCAGTATTCTGTCTTCCCCGGTTTTGCCGGTGCACAGGGCCCCCATACCACGCGCGCCGTCTTTGGCCATCACATGCTTCTGGTATTTAAGGTGCAACAAGGTCCACAGCTGCGCATTGCCTCTTAATATAATGTGCCCTCCACGTCCGCCATCGCCGCCATCAGGGCCACCCTTGGCAATAAACTTTTCGCGGCGAAAACTGCTTGCGCCCGCGCCACCTTTACCGCTTTTGCAGTGTATTTTTACGTAATCAATAAAGTTTTCTGAAGCCACTTTTTTATGTTGAATGCAGAATAAGGAATATGAGAGGCAGAACCTTCGCACATTCCTTATTCATCGTTTAACTCCTAATAATATTCTACTCGTATGCGCTTATTCCGGTTTCCGTATTCCGGCTTCCGCATTTACACTGTCTATTTCTTTGCAAAGGGCATTGAATATATCGTCTATAGCGCCTACGCCATTTACACCGCGGTATTTGTTCTGCTGCGTGTAAAATTCTTTAGCAGGAGCTGTTTCACGGTTATATACGCCTATGCGGTTTTGTATTACCTCCGGGTTCTGGTCATCGGGCCTGCCCGAAAGCTTACCGCGCTCCAGCAAGCGTTTTTTCAATTCCTCTTCATGCACATCCAGCGCCAGCATAAGGCTTATGGCTGTATTACGGCCGGCCATATATTTATCCAGTGCCTCGGCCTGAAAGGTAGTGCGCGGAAAACCATCGAAAATAAATCCTTTGGCATCTGCATATTTCGATGCTTCGCTTTGCAACATATCAATAGTTACCTCATCGGGTACCAGCTGCCCTTTATCTATATAGCTTTTGGCCAGCTTGCCCAGGTCTGTTTCGCCCTTAATATTTGCACGAAAAATATCACCCGTAGAAAGATGCACCAGTCCGTACTTCTCTACCAGCTTTGCCGCCTGTGTTCCTTTACCGCTTCCCGGTGGGCCGAATAAAACGATGTTAAGCATATGCTATTTATTTGTTGGCGCGAATATATAAAAGAAAAGCCCCTTCGTTTAGAGGGGGCTTTTCTAAAAATGGACGTTTTTTATTACAAAACCGCCCGTTTTAATAGATTATTTACTGAACGATGAACTTCTTGGTTACGCGGTCAGTCTTTTTGTTTAAGTCGGTTACAGTGGCAAAGTAAAGGCCCTTACCAAATTTTTCGGCGTTAAGTATAATGTTATCGTCAAAGTTATCGGTAAACACTACACGGCCCGAGATATCGGTAATAACCAGTTCGTGGTCGCCCGGCATGTTGCTGAAAATCTGCACCTTCTCCGAAGCCGGATTAGGGAACACAGAGATATCGAACTTGCTATCGGCAGTAATTGGAGTTACCGGGTTGTAAGTAAAGTTGGTGTTATACACCGGGAAATTGATGCTGGTAGGGTGCTCTGGCGAGAAGTGAACGCGCTGCACAGCTACACGGGGGAACATCTGCTGGCCCTCAAACATATAAAACTGGCCATCGCCGGGTTTGCGGCGGAAAAACTCACCATCTTCAAGTGGCAGGTTAGGGTTAACCTGGTAGCGGGTATAGTTAGATGAGTTAACCAGTATACGCATTCTGTGTCCTTTGGCAAAGGTATAGCCTATAGGCATCATCTTAAATACATACTCATATATCTGGCCAATGTTGATGTTGGTATAAGGTATATCGGCATCGCCCGGGTCTTCGTTCCCGTTTACATAGGTAGCTGCACCTGGGGTTCCCATCTGGTCAACCAGGGCGCGGGCCCATTCTCTACCACGGGCACCTACTATACCTTCCTGCACGTAGTATACACGTCCATCGGGCCATACATCGCATAAGCGGAAATTCCAGTCACAGTCGGTAGGGCCGCTTTCTACACCGGTAGGGTTCGATTTTGCGTAAAGCGTACAAACCGGTAAGCCAACTATGGTAAATGAATCGGTAATAGGGTCGCTGTTAAACTGTATAACACCTTCTCTGTCCATAGTGTAAGGAGCGTTGGTAGGGTCTGTCAACTCCATCTGGCTTTGCGAGTTGCGGGTACCATCCGGCGAGCGAACAATCATATTGCTACCTCCTACTGTAAGAATAGGATCATCCGGGTCGGTTACATATAATTTATAACCTTCATCCTGCACCGGTGCATTGTAGTTAAATGAACCATCCTGGTGCATATAAAGTTTCTTCCACTCTATGTGCTCGCTTGGAGGAAACACATCGGTCCCCATCCAGTAGTTACCCATGGTATGATTATCGGGGAAACCTGCCGTAGCATCAGCCAACGAATCGGGGCCAGGTATATAAAGGCGGTAGTTAGGCACATCGTTTAAGAAATCGCGGAAAGGGATATCGCTAAGCGGGTTGCCTGCAAACTGGCTAAGTCCACCGGTCAATGTAGGCACATCCTGTGTAGTAGGAGGAAGTGGTGTGCCGCCTACCATATACTGTATACTAAGGCCTTCCAGCGTTCCGTTGCCGCCCAGGAAGTTAACCATCTTTACGTAAGGCACTTTATAGTCGGTAGCCGGTACGCGAATAAAAATATCGCCTACGTTAGGCAGGGTGCCCAGCAACTGCCAGTTCTGGCTTTCGCGGATAATAAACTTAGGCTCGCCTACATTGTAATCGGGGTGGTAGTTAAGGTTGTAGCGGAACCAGGTCACCAGGTCACTCTGTACTATCTCGTTAATAGGCACATCGTTAATATCAAAGTTGCTAAGGTCAACTTTTGTAACGTTAACCACGTTTTGCGGATACAACCTGTCGCCCGATGAGCGGCTGGCCACAGTTTGGTGAGCCCATGGGCCTACCAGCATTTTCTGCATTAACTTAGGTGTACCGGTAAGCGCCTTGCGCGAAAAATTGGAGTTGTTAAACTGCCCTTCGGTAAAAATATCCCACCAGCCGGTAAGGTGCAGGGTAGGTATATCCTGGTTTTCGTAGCGGCTGTGTGTTAGGTTAGGTAGCGGGCCTTGCGCCTGGTTTACATCAATAGT
>DATGXP010000040.1:0-2575 GCA_035298845.1 Chitinophagales bacterium | reverse complement strand
GCTTTTTTTCGAGCAACGCAGTAAATATCTTGTCATCTGCGTGGGTTAGCCCGGCAGTATACGAATCGCCAATAATTAAAATGCGAAAAGTATTATCTGATTTAGCATAGTCCTTTCCATAATTTCTAAAGCCAAACTTGTCGGTATGCTGAACAAAACTACCCGACTCTTCATCATGAGTAGTTGAGTTCAGGTTTTTATGCCAATGCCATATTTCAGTGTTATTATACTGAATACCTACTACGGGGTATTTGTTAGAAATGCGCAACGCAATTTCCATTACCAATATGCCAATTACCAGCAGAAATGCGAAAGATAGGAAACCCAAAAATATTTTTCCGGCAGTTCGTTTTGTCATTAAATGCTTTTAAGAGCCAATATATAAAGATGTGCTATTTGTCTTCCTCAATCCTCGTTTTTAGTTTTTCCAGGTAATAAGTTTTATAGCTATCCTTTTTGTCTTTAGCTTTTTCAATCTCTATTTTTAACAGAGGAAGGTATTTTTGCTTTAGCGGTTTAGCGCCCAGTATCATATTAAGGGTAGTTACAAGTTCTTTCTCCAGCGGGGCATACCTGCCTTTGGCCAGGTAAAACTCGTTAAGCAGATTGCTAAAGTCATCTTCTATCAAACGCTTTACTATATCGGTATAAAGCTCTTCTACTTTAGCAGCAGGATTTTGGCGAATTGCTGACAAAGCACCTAAATACTTTTTGTCTTTTGTTTTTATGTAGAGGTCAGCGATTTTGTCTAGCAGATTTTCTTTGCAGTCAATTGTATCGGTAAAAATGCGGGCGGCATTTTGCTGTATAAATACCAGGCGGGCATCTACACTATCGGTTAAAAAGCACGGGTGGTATACCGGCTTTGCCTTTTGCGAAAAGGCCGCGGAGGCTATAGTAACCAGCGCGAGTAAAAGAAATAGTTTAATTGGGTGTTTCATACTTACAAGTACTAAACAAAGAAGGGCTGTTGTGCAGCCCTTCTTTGTTTTTTATTGCTTAGTGCTAATGTATTCAGTTAGTTCGTCTACACTGCTGCTAAAGCCGAACACATTATTTACTTTAAAGTAATTGTTAGGCTCGGTGCAATGGTCGTAAGCAAATTTTGCAAACTCCAGTTTGCTGGCTTCAAAACCAAACACCTTACAAATTTCG
Organism: Chitinophagales bacterium; assembly: GCA_035298845.1. Classification (GTDB taxonomy): domain Bacteria; phylum Bacteroidota; class Bacteroidia; order Chitinophagales; family LD1; genus Bog-950. The sequence goes on along the minus strand of DATGXP010000040.1, from coordinate 1,420 downwards.
GTTACCTGGCTGGCGTTTAAGCAATTTCCACCCGCAATCTGTTTGGCTGTTTTCAAACGGGTTTCATCAAAGCCTTGTCCTTTTACAGTACTTAATGCGCTGGCAAAATCGCTGGCACCCATGGCATATGCCCCTTTGCAACCAACCTGCGTAGGTGGTACCGGCTGGCTGTGCGGTGTATGCGTAGTAGTGGTAGTATGTGTGGTAGTGGTTTCTACATTGGTATTCAGCAAGGGGTCGGTGATAGTTACATTCATGTTAACGCCACCTACATTTACATTGGCACCTACGGTTTCGCCGGTAGTGCGGGTAGTAGTAGTTTGTGTAACTGTAGTAGCGGCTACCGGTACCGGTGTGCCATAGTGTACTACGTGCACATTAGATGGTGCTACAAAACCCTGGCGCACGGGTATAAAAGAGAAAGGCATAGCCCCTAGCTTTGGCTTGCCGTTTTTATCGCGCTTCACTTTGTAAGTAACATCCATTAAAGTACCCGACTCATCGGCCAGGAAAAGAGTTCTGGAAATTTCGCCCAATGTCTGGTCTTCAAAAATTACTTTGGTACTGTATTGCGGCTGATTGAGGTCTTCTACACGGATGTTGGTTTGCGCTACGTTATTCTGGCGCTCGCCGTTAAGTATTAAAAAGAACTTATCGCCTTCGTCGGAGAATACGGTAAGGTGCCCTACAGCCTGCGAGTAAGCTGCGTTAGAAAAAAGGATTGCAATAAAACAAAGTGGGAGTAGTAGTTTCTTATACATAGTTTTTGATTTTAGCTTGGCTATACCATTTGCTTGCCAAAGGTGAACCAAAATAAGATTTTTGCAAATTTTCTCAACTCATTTATTGCGCATTCTAAACACTACCATGGCTATGAAGCCAATACCCATGCCTATAAATATGCCGGCGCTTTGGTGACCCGTTAGCAGCCCTATGCCAAAGCCCATAAACATGCAGCCCACAAACAATATACCGGCCATTTTATTCTTGTCGCCACTCTGATTTGTTTCCATTGGTTTGATTTATTTTTTGTTGATGTAATCTTTTAATGCGTCTACGTATTTTTCAAATGCATCTATTCCTTTTTTGGTGATACGGCAGGTTGTAAGCGGATAGTTGCCCTTAAAGGTTTTCTCAATCACTATATAATCGGCCTCGTACAATTTTTGCAGCTGCGCGCTAAGGTTTCCGGCGGTAGCTTTGGTTTTTTCTTTTATAAAGCCAAACTCCGCCTCTTTTAACCCTACCAGCAAAGACATAACTGCCAGCCGCAGTTCTGAGTGCAATAAAGGGTCGAGCTGCTTAAACATTCGCGTTGCTTTTATACTGTTTCCATAACAATATGCCGGGCACTATATATCCTAAAAAGGTAGCTGCCGCATGAATAAGCAGCTGGTTTTCATCTACTACTTTAAGGCAT
>DATGXP010000039.1:0-1703 GCA_035298845.1 Chitinophagales bacterium | reverse complement strand
GCCGGTACTTCAGAGGCTGACGCAACAGCATTTATTCAAACTAAGGGTGGAACTGTAATAGCTAAAATCCCCAAATAGGCTATTACTTAATAGAAAACGCAACATCCACTGCTTCCGCTTTTATACAAGCTATGCAGACGGGTAGTTCCGTAGAGCTTGTTTCTCCGCATGTGTTGTGCTATCCCAAAGCGGGTGCACTGGTGCTTGACCATTGCAACATGGACCATGGCATTGAAGTAAAAGCCACGCTTACCACTTGCCACGGTACGGTAGCTGCCTGCAAAGACATTACCACCATTAAAAACGGTATAGTCTATGGCTCCGATGCGAGTATTATACACGGAATAATAGATGAAGGCAACAAAAATAAAACAGGGCCTACGTTTATCAACTTATCGTTTAACGGTGGCTTGCAAAGGGCCACGGACTATGATTTTGCCTTACTTAGCCAGGCAGAGCAGGACACTTTTGTATCAGCTTACTACTGGCATATGACCAATGTACTGATGAGTGTGGCCGCTTTGAAGGATGAATACCGACAGAATCTCGTAATAACCATAGCGGCAGGTAATGAGAACTTCCCAATGGCTGATATGATGGATATGCTGCGCCAAAGGCCGCGCATTGCCAACATTCTGCGCGATAATGTGTTAGTGGTATCTACCGAAAGGATACCTGGCATACACGCCAACTATGCCTACGATGATGCAGATGTGGTGGTGCTCAATAACCAGTCAGCTACAAGTGGCAGTTCGTTAGCAGCTCCATGCGCCTTGGGTTATATGCAGGAGATAGTAAACAGAACGGGGGTTACAGCCCGTCAGGCGCTAAAGGCAATGAAAGATGCGAGTTGGCTTTTGCCGGATAGGGAAGTAACGCTGGATAACGCGCTGGCAATGTTAGCGGGTGGGCATTATGTGGCGGGTGCCTGTGTAATTAAAGATACTATTTCGGGCGGGGCAAATATTTTGCAGCAGGTTACTTACAATGTTAGTTCGGTAGATTTATTGATGCGGGCACCATCCGGGCAAATGGGCGGCGAAGATTATGGTTTTTGTTATTTAACCGTTAAAGCACATGTTAGAGTTATTTGCATAAGCGGTTGCACTGGCCCAGCCAGCGAAGGTGATGTGGTTATGACTCAGGATAGTCTTGAATATCACGGCAATAGTTTAGGCGGTATAGCTTCAGCACCATTTTACTCCAGCTATGCTATGGTAGGATTAAACGGAACCCGCAGTGGTTCTACCATCAGCGGCTATTTGTACCTGCCCTTTGTAAATGCTAACAATAACCGGGCATATATTACACTTAATAAACAATAGCCGTTGCAGCAAGCCTCCTATGTTTACCTAAAATACCTGCCATGGTTGTAGCATGCTTTACATGTACTATCCCTTTTCTTATAATTGCTGCTGAATAATTTTACATATTTGGCGTAAATAGATTTTTGAAATATGAGTAAGTATGTAGTAAAAGTACTGGAGGCAAATTTTGTAACGCACGATGTAAAAAGGTTTAAGGTAGAAAAGCCGGATGGCTATAGTTTTATACCCGGCCAGGCTACTGAGGTAGCCATTAATAAAGATGGATGGCAGGATAAGTTCCGCCCGTTTACGTTTACTAGCATAGCCAAGCAGGATTACCTGGAGTTTATGATTAAGATATACACCGACCACCCCGGTGTTACCAACGAGCTAAGC
>DATGXP010000038.1:0-8222 GCA_035298845.1 Chitinophagales bacterium | reverse complement strand
GCCTGCGCAAACTGTATCGGGCATGGTGATAGATGAAGGTGTGCCCGGAAGCGCTGTTTCGGTAACCGCTACCGGTGTGGCCGTAACCGCACATACGCCGTTGCTTACCGTTACACCATAAGTGCCTGCTGTGCTTACCGTATTGGTTTGCGTGGTGGTAGCATCGCTCCAGCTATAGGTAAAACCTGCGGGTGCAGCCGTTAGCACAGTATTACTGCCTGCGCAAAATGAATTATCACCTGTAATACCCGGGTTGGTAGGTATGGTATTGGTGCAGTTGCGGCGCAGGTCGTCGGTGGTGTTGGCCGCGTATAGGGCCTCAAACTGGGTCCAGGCAGAGCATTGTTGCTTAAGATAGTAATTAAGGTAGGGGGTTAAAAAAGCCAGGGTTTTGCTAACCTGCGCTGTGCTGCTAAGCGGGGTGCTGGCGCAGCCCGATACACCTTCGCCAAAATTGCAGGCTACACTGTTAGGGCCAAACTGACAATGGGTGGCATCTAAAATGCTTACATAAACTTTGCACGGAGCGCCCGATGAATCGTACATGGGTACCTGGTTGGCGGCAGGGGGCGCTATACAATCGCGGCTGCCGGCTATGGCCAGGTAAGGCTTATTCATAGACGGTGCGGCTGCAATAGATGAGGGATTTGTATTAGCCGCGGCAAATGTAAAGTAGCAGGTGGCCGGTGTGCCAAACTGGCAACTTAGCACTGTGCTACCCCCACCCATACTGTGGCCGCCGATGGCTCCACGGGGTATTACGTGATTATATAAAAAGGAGGAGGAGTTGGTTTGCGACTCGCTGATAAGCTTGCCGTATATAAAGATGAAGTCTTTGCCAAAATCGGAGTGGCTGGGCGAAAAGCTGGTTTCGGTACCGGGCAGCGCCACTATGTACCCCTGGCGCACCAGCGAATCGAAAACAGAGTAATAGTTATTGCCCGTCATTTGAAAGCCGTGGCCAAACACAATAAAAGGAAACGAATCGTTAACCATAGCTGTATTAGTGCCGGGGTAGCGTATCTCTACGGCTATCGAGCGATTGCTGCGCGCAGGGTCGGTAAAGGTTATATTTTTAGTACCTATCGTATAGGGCTGGGCTTGTGCCAAGATGGTTGCTAAAATGAAGGCGGCTAATAGTAAGGATTGTTTCACGGGTGTTAGTATTTGTAACGAATGTAGAAAAGTTAGGCGAACGAAAGTTGTTATAAAAACAAGCAAAATAAGGCAGCATTTTCTCCAAAATCAGGCCCTGCATTTTTATCGGCCACAATCATAAAAACATATGTACGGCAGAATGGTTCGAAAGCAGGGAAATTGCAAGCCAATACAGCCGCTCCTACGGAGCTCAATGCCTTTTCGGGTTTCGTTTCTACCAAACGGCAACCCGTACGGGGTTACTTCGAAAAGGAGAATAACCATAAATACTTTGTAACACAAATCTGAAGCCTAGCAGAGGAGGACGTTTAGTAGCGTAAACAACAAGAAAACCCATAAACTCTGTGGGAGCGGCCGACTGGCCACTACCAATCGTCCCCCAAGGAGCTAAGTAAAACTGATTTTATCAATGGAACTTTGCCCAAAGCCCGGGATACATTTTGGGCAAATCTTCTACCTTCCAATCTTTACCTTTTGTTGGTGGCGCGTCGAAATCATAGTTTAATCCCACTGCAGAAGCCTTGCCCCGGGGGAAAGTATCATCTTCTTCTTTTATCCCTGTGCGTTTATGATAAGCTGCTGTAGCCACGTACAGCAATTCCTCAAAATCCGTTGAAAAGCCTCCCTCTGCCACGTCGGTTAGCGTATCAGGGTTATTCAATGCCGCTAAGAACACTTGCTCTCCCTGCGCAATAAGCCAACAGCGGAAATACAAATAGGTATCATCTGTTACCCCGCCTTCAATGATTTTTTGAGCCGCCACAATTTTATAATCATCTGCATCACGAACAAATTGCTCAAATATTATTTCGAACTGAATGATATGCTCCGGTTCATACGCTGATAATGTTTCTACAAGTATCTTGTAGTGTAAGTCCTGGTCGCCATTTGATTCCTGACGTGCCTTTTCGATTATTTTCCAAAACTCATCCTTGTCCATTTTTTTATAGTTAAGTTCTATTGGCTTATTGGCCTTTGCGCTAACCGGTGCCGGCTGATTACAAGCACCTAAAGCAATAAGCAGTAATAATGCAATTAACCCTTTTCTCATAGTATTACCAATTGTTTTTTACGGGCCTAGCCCCCATTTCAAACTCCAGCTTTCCACCGTTTATAATGTCGCCGTGTTTTAAAAACGGGCTATCCAGTTTCTTACCATTCAGGGTTACCGATTGAATGTATTTGTTGCGCACCGATACCTTGTTGGCGATAATCTCAAATTTCCTTTCGCGGTTAGTGGGGTCGAAATAAATAGTTGACTTAGGGAACTCGGGTGTGCCAATGGCATATACATCGGTGCCGGGTGTAACCGGATAAAAGCCTAGTGCACTGAATACATACCAGGCGCTCATCTGCCCGCAGTCGTCATCGCCATCCATACCATCGGGGTTGTTGCGATACAGAAAACGCCGGTTAAGGGCCACCAGCTTTTGTGTGCGCCAGGCCTCACCCACGTAATCATACAGGTAAGTGTAATGATGCCCCGGCTCGTTCATATGTATGTAATGCACACCCCTGAAATTCTGCTTTAGCTTTTTTATAAAAGCCTCCTTCCCTCCCATCAAATTTATCAGGCCCGGTACATCGTGCTGCACGCCAAACAGGTAGGTCCACGGGCTGCCCTCGGTAAAACCGGCTTTTACATCATCGTGCCAGCTGCCATCGGCGCGGCGTGGCGCCATCATACCGGTGGCGGCGTTATATACGTTTACATAATTTTTGCTGCGCTTCATCAGCATATCGTAATCGGCTAGGTGGCCGGCGGCCTTTGCCACCTGCGCCACACAAAAATCATCGTAAGCACCTTCTAACGTATTCGACACCGACTCATTCGTTTTATCTACCGGCACATAACCCAGTTTCATATACCACGACAAACCGTTGCGTGCTTCTATGTATGTAAAGGGTGCCCTATCGGCCCACCGGTTCACGCTATCATTGCCCGATGGCACCATGGCATCCTTCATACAAGCTTCATATGCCTTTTGCAGGTTAATACCCTTTACACCTTTCACTATGGCATCGGCTACTACGGCATCGGCATGCGTGCCAATCATTATACCGGTGTAGGTTGGGTTAGGCCACTTGGGCATATATCCGCCCTCTTCATACATTTGTATAAGCGAGTTTACCATGCCGGCCATATGCTCAGGCGCGGTGAGTATCAGCAAGGGGTGCTCGGCGCGGTAGGTATCCCACAGCGAATAGTCGTTGTAGCTTACACCGGTATGCACTTTATCATCAAAGGCGCTATAGTATTTGCCATACTCTGAAAACTGCCTGGGGAACAACATGGTGTGATACATAGCCGAGTAAAACACTTTCTTCCGTTTGGTGCGCGCGCCATCTATAGTTAAGCGGCTTAGGTAATTATCCCACTCGGTTTGTGTTTGTTTTTCTACCTGCGCAAAACTTTTAGCGCCCACCTCTTTCTCTAAATTTTCGCGCGCCTGTTCTATACTAATAAATGAAGTGGCCACCGTGGCCTGCACACTTCTGGTGCCCTTTGCAAAACTTATCCATGCACCGCAGGCATTGGCAGTTTGCGATGTGCTGCCCGTTGTAAGCGTATCATTATTCCAGGTTCCATAACTTAAAGCAGCCTGGTCGAACTTTATAACAAAGTACCCCTTAAAGTTTGGCAGCGGTGGTCCCAGGTGCGAAGAATGCCGGTCGCTGTTCCAGCCGGTTACTTCTTGTTTAGCGGTATCTACTTTTATCCAGCCATCAAAATCGGGCAGCTGGCTGGCTTCTATCAATACCGAGGGGATTTGGTTTTTGGCAAACTCAAACTTAAGCATCCCACATCTTGCAGTAGAAGTCATTTCGGTTTTAATCTTCTTAAGCGCCGGCGTAAGCATATTTACCGAGTAGTAATGTGGTTTCGATTTCTCGGCAAAATGCGAGAAGAAATAAGTGCGGTTAAGCGCTTTCCTATTTACCACACCGGTTACCGGTTTAAGGGTTACATAACCATAATCGCCCATCCACATAGCCGGTTTGTGCGATGCACGAAAGCCGCGGATGCGTGTATCGAAGTAGTGATAATTGGGTATGCGTATCTTACTGTTGCGGGTGCAGGCAGTCCATTGGGTCATGCCAAAGGGCGGCGTTACAAAGGGAGTAGTTCTGCCATAAAGAAAAAGGCCTTTAGTGCCTATGAGGGGATTTACAAAATTGGTGAGGGATTGGGCGTGCAAATGAAGAAAATTTATCCCCAGCAGGATAATGGTTAACCAAGGCCGCAGAGTCCGGACTGGCTCAAGCCCGGCTTCCCGAGACATCTGCGGAGGGTAGTCGTTATTTCTCATTATGCCTTCGCGCCTTTTCTCCGCTCAACTATACTTTCAAATTCTTCGTGATAGCGCTGATGGTTGGTGCCCATTAACTGGTCCCACACGTTAAAGTAAAGCCCATAATTACAGGTAACATATTTATGGTGCATGTTGTGGTGGGTGGCGGTGTTGCTCCAGAAAGTGTGTTTACGTTTTGTAAAGCCGCTTCTGAAAACCTCGTAACCTGTGTGGCCGCCTACATTTAAAACCAACTGATACATGCTCCATGCAAAAATAGCCAGCGGGTGCAGTGGTATAGCAAACACCATGATAGGCAGAATAAGCACCTGCATTACCGCCTCGGTGGGGTGAAAAGCAAACGTAGCCCAGGGTGTAGGGTTATGGCTTTTGTGATGAATAAGGTGCACATACGGGTAAATCTTTTTGTGGTGCATTAACCGGTGGCTCCAGTAAAAATAAGTATCGTGCGCTACTATAAACGCCAGTATAGAAAAAAAGAAATATGCCATGGAGTGCGCGTGTATGTCGGTGTATATTTTGGTATATCCGTGCTTGGCCAGCACATACACGGTGGTACCAAACAAACCGAAGATAAACATGGATAAAAGTGAGTAGCTTATCTCGCGCTGAATGTGCTTGCTCTCCGGAAATTTCTGCTGAATTTTATAATGCACTGCTTTTGATTTAAGCAGCACATACAACAACAGGAAGGGGATACCCGCAAAAATGAAATAGCGGGCTACATCGGCGCCCAGGCCTACAAAATATTCTTTAAGTAATTCGGTGGGGTTCATAAGCGATGTAATTACAACAAAGGTATAAAAGACTACTTCTTTAATGTGCGGAAAACTACGTCAAAAACCGGGTACGAAATATTGAAGTTGTATTTATCCATCTCTTTTAAGTTGTGGTGATTGTGGTGCAGCCTTCTTAAGGTGCTTAAGCCCGGCACATTATATACCCAGTGTGTTTCGGGTAAATGGTAGGCCAGGTGCAGCCATTCGTAGTTGAGGTAATATACCAATGTAGTAGCTACATACAGCAGCGCGGCATTAAGGCTGAACACATAATAGATAAGCGCAAAGGCCGGCAGTACAAAAAACAGCGAAAAGAAAATAAGCAGCACCGGTGGAAAGAGGATGATTTTAAAGTCGTTTGCCGAATCGCAGTTCATGTGCTCGTTGGTAAAAAAGTGGTGGTGCTGCATGGTGTGACGCTTAAACACCGCCTTTAATGCCTCATAGCGATGGTGCATAGGGTACCGGTGGCCGATGTACTCAAACAAATTGGTGTAAAGAAAAGTAAGCGGAATAACCAGCAACTGCTTAAGCGTAGGCTGATGCAGGTAAAATAAACAAACCCCGATACCCACCATACACCATAACGTGATAAACACAAAATGCAGCTTACCCGAATAGCTTTTGCCAATAACCTCAGTACGAAAGCGCGCTCGAAAATTGGCAGTAGTAGACATAGTGGTGAAAATAACGAAACCAGTTTACAGCTGGCAGGGTTTTTTAGCGTATTTAAAACCATTATTTATGGCAAACATGGGGTTGAACAGGCACACAAAAACTTTCTCGTACCACTTAAACCCATTTCTGCTTAACTGCACCGTGCCATGATGAATTAACTCGCCCAGCAATGAGCCTACAAAAGGGGTTACTACCAGGTCTTGCACGCTGGGTTGCTCCATGCCGCCCTCGCCCACATACTCCCACACAAGGCTATTGCCCAATGCAAATAAGCCCGCCTGCCAGAATTTTGCTCCCTGCGAGCGCATGGCATTGTAATAACAGGCACCCTGATACGGATGGCCTATATAATTGATATACCAAACATCGCTATCGAAAACCGGAAGCCTTGTAAAACTGCGGCGGTATTGTGCCCTTACAAGCCCCACCTGAGGAACAGACCAATTACTCACCTCTCGTGGCATTATAAAAAGCAAGCTCATAGACAGGGCATCTAAACCTATGGCCTGCCACTGTGCACGTAAAAACTTACGGCCAAATTTGGCCTGTTCGTTTCGCAGTACAAACCGCTTGCCTGTTTCATCGCAAAACGGGGGAAAATGTTTAGCGCCTGACACCGAAACAGCAACCGGGCTAAGGGCCATCAGGCCTTTACACCCAAGCAATATTGCCAGCAGCAGCAGCCTTATTTTCATTGGGCAAAAATGCGATTTGCATTTCTGTTCATATAATGAGTGTTATCAGTTTTCTTTCAAAAACCGGCTATACCATTGGCCGCTTGCTTCCTATTGAATCTATTTCAACGATACCATTATTACCCCAATGGTAATTACGAAAATACCGGCGGTGCGCAGCATGGTCATTTCTTCTTTAAAATAATAGTGGCTTACAGCAAACAAGCCTATAATGGTGAGCGAAAAAAAGATAGCACTGGCAACCGATAACGGTATCTCTTTAAGGCACTCGGTAAACAGCACCGAGTTGATCAAACCAAACACTAAGCCGATGCCAAGAAAGCCCCATTTCTTGGTAGGCTCTTTATCGTAGATGGCTGAGAAATTGAAGCCTACGTTGGTTAAAATATTGGCAATAATAGCGGAGTATAAAAATACGTGTTTCATGTATTAGCTTTTGTTATCTAAAAGTAATGATTAAAGCATACCCTCCTACTTAGTTTACAAACTAATAATAATTGTGTTTCTTAGCCCGGCTATAAAACATATACTATGAAACACACATACCTCATTTTACTGCTGGTTTTATTTAAACCAGCATTTACGCAAAGTTACAGCACGCTCAACCTTTACTCCTCTAACATGGGTGCCGCGGTCATTGTTACTGTTTTTCTTAATGATGAAATCGCTGGTAATATGCGTGACAACGAAAATCTGCAATGCAAAATATATAGTGAGGGCCGAATAACTGTAACGGTAACAGTCACCGAACCCGCTGCAAACATAAGACGAACATCGGTTATTGATGTTAAGAAAGGCGGTACTTATTACATGGCTATGAAATATAACTACACTTATTCTGCAGTTAATGAAGAAGCCTGGAAAACATACGAGCCCTCTATTACCAACGTAGTTAAGTTTGAAGAGAACAAACGCCGCCCTATCATCCGCGGTGGCGAGGATAAAGATGACGGGCCGAAACAAGGCACCGGCTTTTTGGTAAGCAAAAAGGGATATGTAATAACCAACTACCATGTAATAAGCAATGCCAAAACGGTACAGTTAAAAGGGGTAGGTGGCGATTTTTCTACCTTATATGGAATGGAAGTAGTAGCCGTGGATGTAGATAACGACTTTGCCTTATTACGGTTTAAAAACCAGGCGCTTGTGTTTGAAGAACCACCTTATGCCATATCTAAAAGCACACTGGCGCAAGGTTCTAAAGCTTTTGTATTGGGCTATCCACTTGCAAAATCGATGGGGGAGGAAATAAAATTAACCGATGGATTGATTAGCGCCAAAAGCGGATTTAAAGGCAGCCTGTCGCAGTATCAGTTCTCGGCCCCTATACAACCGGGCAACAGCGGCAGCCCGCTGTTTAACGAAAACGGCGATATAGTAGGCGTGGCCAATGCAAAGCTGGAAGGCGCGGAAGGAGCAGGCTATGCCATCAAGTCGCAATACCTTTTAACCTTTGCTACGCTCATTGATAATTTTGCGCTGCCGGTTACCATAAATCAAATAAAAGCCCTTAGCCTGAACGACAAGGTAAGCAAGCTGAAAAACTTTATCTACATTATTAAAACAGAAGGAGAATAAGTGGTAGCAACTAAACCCAA
>DATGXP010000037.1:0-9171 GCA_035298845.1 Chitinophagales bacterium | reverse complement strand
CAACTTATTCGGACGTGGGTTCGATCCCCACCAGGTCCACAACTAAAGCAGAAAACCCTGTTTGATTTATTTCTTGATAGAAGTGAGTCAGCAGGGTTTTCGCTTTAATATAAGTCTTTAAGATCTGCCTGCGCTCATGCTAGCGCCCGCAAGTGCAGTGCTTACATTTTTATTAGCCGTATATTTTGCTGTATCAAACCATCGCGGAAAGAAACCGTATATATACCTTTGCTTAATCCTGCCAGGTTAATGTTGGTGTTATTGGCCTGAACCGGTTTAGTTATTACGGCATTACCTAATTCATCTACCACATATATAACGCCTTTTGGCGCAGATAATAGTACCGTTACCACATCCATTGCCGGGTTAGGGTATAGTAGCATGGGCGTATCTGGTACATCGGCGTTTATGGCTGCAATGTTCGAAAATTCTTCAGCTCCGTCGAAATCCACTTGCATTAGCCTGTAGTAGTTAATGCCGCTTTCGTAATCTTTATCAAGGTAGTCATACTCATGTTTAACACTAGAGTTACCTTGCCCCTTTACAATGCCAATGGACTTATACTCTATACCATCAGTGCTGCGCTCTATATTAAAATAGTCGTTGTCTAACTCAATAAATGTTGACCATCTTAAAATGATACCAATCCCTCTATGATATTCACCGGTAAGCGGCTCGCTATATTTTACGGGTAGTAGTCCCGACAATGATGGATGGCCTCCGCCAAAGCCTGAGAAACCTGTGTAGAAGTTACCGGTAAGTTCCCAGCCATCGTTATATGCAGTTAATTGCTGCGCATTACAAAATTGGTTAGTAGGGCCATTGGCGTTAGGGTTAGATGGTGTTATATTCTTAACCGGCCCGCTGGTTTTTATAATCGACATTTGCTGCATAGGGTTACCAGTAGCCACCAGCCAGCCATTCATCTCTTGTGGTGTATAATAGAGCGCTATACTGTACTGCCCGTTGGCATTATTGCTTGCAGGTGCAACATGTAGTGTCTTCTCAGTAACCAGGTGCGGTGCTGCCTGCACTTCATAAGGCAAGGCACCGGTGCCTGCACGGTCAATTGTTACAACTGTGCAACCATAGTTCCAGTTAGATTTGTTAGTGATAGTAGCAATAGATTGATGGTTATTGGTAACCTGCACTGTATCGTTAGGCCCCAGGTAAACAGTGGCGCTGCTGTTAAGTTGCGTGGCAATTTTATAGCCCGTGCGCCATGCCTGTACTTTTACGTTATCAAGTGCCCAGTAGTAACCATAATCGGCCCCCGTAAACGAAAAGCGTGCCTTGAAATTTGCATTGGCATATGCCGATACATTTATACACTTGCGGTAAGGCTGATAGAACTTACCCAGGTTTCCATTGTACTCTATATGGCTCCATACGCTTACCCATTGGCTGCCATTCCACACTTCTACACCAATTTTTTCAAACCCCATACCGGGGTATTTTTCAAATACATTATCAAAAGAAAGTATTACGGAATCATAGCCCGCACTGTTCATTGCCGGTGTAATCAGGTATTCGCCAAGCGGAACACCCTTGTAGGCATCTAATGCCCACATAATCATGTAATCGGTACTATCCAGCGACTCTGTTGAGTTTAACCACCCTCCGGCAGCACCAGTGGTGCACCAGAAAATCAGGCTATCTACAACGCCTGACTGAGGGCACGTAGGGCAATCGCTTTGCATGCTCCAGCCTGCAGGCACAAAGGTAGTTTGGTTATTAAACCCGTCGAAAAAAAGCACGGTGTCTACTACCGCTGTTTGTAGTGATATTGGTTCGTTATCAAATATCTCTACGAGGCAACTGTTGCTACGGCTACTGGCTGTAAAGCTATTACCGGTTACCTGAGTAATGTTCAATACAACGTTTTCTGTCGCTTCTACCGAAGCATCGTCATAAATTTTTACACGGATGTATTTCGTGGCACTGCTGCCTGATGGGAAAACAACTACACTATCCAGCAAAATGTAATCATGCCCTTTTTTTGCATTACCCGCTGTACTAATAGTTGCCGTAACCGGAGCCGAGGGGACTGCAGAAATGTGCATCGGCACTTGCACAAGGTGGTACTTTCTGCAGCCCTCGACTATACTTGCATTCCCTTCATAAAAGGCAACCCGGCTGGTTGTAAAACCAACGTTTTTAAGGCCATCGCCACCATCTATCCTGAAATTGTCAATATACAGGGTGTTACCTCCTGTGTTTACATTCTCTATTTTAAAGCGTACATAGTTGTTGATATAAGGGGTAAGGTTTATTGTAATAGTTTTCCACGTTTGCGAAGTAGGTTCAAACTCTGAGTATGTTTTAGGTGCCGATTTGAGGCTATCGCCCCATGCGTAAAATATCAGTTGGTTATATGTTTTACCACAATCGGTAGATATATAAATTTTAAGCGAGTCGGTTTTGGAAGATGGCGCATAAGCTATATCAAAACTTAACCGCGCATTTTGTAACCCTGTTAAGTTATAGGTAGTACTATAGACCTGATCTTCGGCGGTAGAAGATATGTAGGCATAGTTGCGAAAGCGAAGCATGTTACTTAACCGGCCATCAGGACCCATGGCTTTTGCCAGTTCCCAGCCACGGCCATTATCCATGTCCAATAATCGCCAGCCATCCTGCAGGGCGGCAGCGTTAAAGCTTTCATATGCCGGTACAGTTTTAGCCTTAAACATTTCTATTTTTTTGTGGCGGTGATAAGTTTTACCGCTTTGAGTTCCCTTTAAGTGCACATATTTAATACCAGGTTGGGTAAACGTATGCGTAGCATTGGTGGCAGTATAGTCTGTAATATCATCTTCATTTACATCCCACTGGTAGCTACTTAGCCCAACCGATGTATTGGTAAATGTTACAGTATAGGGGCTATCACATACTTGTGGGGCGATATAGGTAAAATCTATTTTAATGCTGCTGCATTGCAGGTAGCTGCGGTACTCGTGATACACCCAATACATAAATGCAGTTTGCTCGTTAGAAAAGTGAGTGCGGCAGTTGGCAGGCGCATAGCTCATATGGTTACTTACGTCAGGCGAATAGGCCTGTCCGTTTAAATCGCCCCATGTGCCGGTGTAAATGCAGTTTGTAAACGTAACGTTCAGTTGATTGGGGTCGGCAGGTGTATCGCAGAAAAAATCACCTTCTTCGCCGCAATTGCTACCATCCACTTTTTCTTTTGAACGTTCTGTGTTGGATACACCATGCGTATGCAGCAGGCCAAAATAATGCCCGGCCTCATGTGTAATATTACCCAATGCCGCGCCACCGCGCATTAGGATATAGTCACGTCCGCCCGGCGTTGGGGCTACCCCTGCCGCCGCCGAGCCACCAAACATCAGATCGCGAACAAAGTAGATGTTTATGATATTGGCAGTTGCTGTAGTGTTATAAAGCTGCGTAAATTCGGTATAGAAATCAATATCGTTGTAAGCACCATTGGTAATGTAGTTGATGTTGCCACATTTGTAAAACTGAAATCCAGTAGCAGCAAAATCGGTATTCAACCTGTTTATTACCTGCACTATGCCGTTAGAGTCAATTGAACGCCCATTGCCCGGGGAGTCCTGAAGAATATGGATTCTTACCGGAATGCTGTTTGCCGGAAAACTGACACCGCTACGCAACTCGTTTTTAATCGATGCGTAATGCGCATCGATTGCAGGCTTCATAATCCTTAAAGTTTTTGCAAACTCTTCAGCATTTTCATGATAGCAAAAATCCTGCGCAAACAGTAACACTGGAAACAGAAAAGAGCATAGTATCCACCAATTTCTCATTATCATTCTTTTAGATAATGCAAAGAGAAGGATGTGCTGCTGCTTAAATTAGTTTTATTGCTGCGAAAATTAGGTTTATTAAAGCTTCTTTTTTTGCATTTCAACCTGCAGCCATTTATCGTAATCTCCGTATGTAAAGAAAGCTTTGTTAAACGGGTTTTTCTGAAGTTCCGAGAATTTAAGGTGTAGCTTTTGCATGCCTTTTTGCCACTTGTTGTAGTCGCCGCCATGTTTCAAAAAATGCAGCAATGCTTTTTCAGGTTCATGTATACGCTCCATTTTACTCAGCCATTTGTAGAGTGTAGTGGTAACATTAGAAAGGTATAGGTAATTTTTTAACCGGTAATGGCAAAGCAAAAACAAAAACTTGTAGGCTATAAGAAAAGAGGGTCGCATCAACTTTTCCTTGTCTTGTATTTTTAGCAGGTAACTAAGAGCCCTGTCAGCATCGCCTGCCAGAAAATACAAACGCGCCCCCATCAGGTAATCTACATATGCCAGCGGCGACTTTTGCCAGTCTGTAAGCTTAGGGTCGGTTAAGTGTGCTTCGAATATGGCGATACCCTGTTTGTATTGTTCTGTTTTAATACAGATAAATAACTGTGCATGAAAAAGTTTTTCGCTTAGGGTGGCAACACGGCTTTTGTTGGTCAGCAGGGGTTTTATACCCGCCAGTTCTGTCTGCGCTTCTTTTATCTTATCAATGTCTTCGAGTTCAAGACTATAGGTAAGTCGGGTAAGCATTAGGTTTTGTAACGAATCGTAACGTTTTAGTTTTCTGAAAGGCCCGTCCATTAGCTTCAAAGCACGATTACATTCGTTGTACGCATCATCCAGCCTGTTACATGCCGAAAGAGCCATACTGCGCAGGTCGAAATACTCGTACTGTATAAGTAAAGGCAGGTTTTCTACGGGCTTGTTTCCATCAAGCAGCGGGTTTTGTAGAAGCTTGGCATATTGTAACTGCTGCGAAGGTGTACGCGGGCTGCCCGTTTCTTTAACCAGCGTAAAAAATGCAATAGCAAGTTTACGATACTCCAGGTATTCAATGTTTTCTTTTAAAAAAGCAATACGCTGCTCAAGCGATGCAATACGACCATTATAGTCCTGCTGCCGCTTTGGATCCAATACATCTAGCTGTTGCCAGGCCACCAGCGCACTATGCAGTATCTGGTAGTTGCGCGACTCCTTTGCTGCTTTTATTGTACTTTCAAGTATATCGCTGGCGGCATTTATCTGCCGTTTCGAAATCAGTATGTCGGCTATAGACAACTGCCTTAATAAACCTAAGGTATTAGGTTGTGTTTCGCTAAACGACAACAGGCTGCGGCATATAAAATGATACAGGTTGTTATTGGCCTCACTCAGGTTCATGCCGCTAACCTGTTGACTAAGCCTGCTGCGCAGTTTATCGGCATCGTATATTTTAAGCTTATTCAGTATTTCTACACTGGCCAGATACCGGTCGCGTGCCTTACCGGTAGTTGCTTTAATAGCCAGGTTAAGATTTATCTTCTCTTTCTTGTTCAGCGCGTGAACAAGCTCGTACAGTTGTTTTAGGGTAGCCATGGTACAAAGATGAGTTACTGAACGTGCAATAATAAACCTAATTGCCCTCCAATTTAGGTTTATTATCTGCCTGGTATAGAAGCACTTTTACCGCTAAAACAATTAATCATGAACAAAAAACTACCCTTTTTGATTGTACTGCTGGTATTGTCAGTACATGCAGCGTTTTCGCAAAGTATATTAGCCTACGACTGGGCAAAACTAATTGGCACCAGTGGTGGCGATGATTTAACGTGGGATATTACCAGCGATGCTGCCGGTAATGTTTACGTTACAGGGAAATTTGTAGGAGATACGATTGACTTAGACCCGGGGCCGGGCCAACTACTGGCAGTTTCGGCAGGTAGCGATGATATCTTTTTATGCAAGTTTATGTCGGATGGCCAACTGGAGTGGGGCCGGACTATCGGCGGAAGTGGCAGCGATGAAAGCCGTTCGCTGGTTCTAGATGAGGATGGCAACATCTGGATTACCGGTACATTTAACGGCACGGTTGATTTTGATCCGGGTAACGGTGTAGAGAATCTTAGTTCTCTTGGTGGCCGCGATATCTTTCTGGCAAAATACGACCAGGATGGCGATTACCTGTGGGCTGGTGCTATGGGTGGCAACGGTGATGATGTAGCAAATAAAATAGCACGCCACCCAATAACCGGCGACGTGTGGATTTGTGGCGGGTTTGAAGGCACTGCAGACTTTGATCCTTCAGGTACAAATTACCCGTTGATTTCTATGGCCGCTAAGGATATCTTTTTTGCCAGATACAATGTTTCAGGCGCCCTGATAGGTGCACGCAGGATACAGGGTGGCGGTAACGACCTTGCCATGAGTATTAACTTTGATACCGATGGTAACTTGCTACTGTGCGGCGTTTTTGTAGGCACAGTTAATTTTAATCCTACCGGAACAGCAGTAAACCTGGTATCTAACGATGGTAGCAATGATGGCTTTGTTGCCAAATACGATTTATCAGCCACGCTTTTGTGGGTAAAAGCACTGGGTGGTAAAACCAATAACGACTATGCCATTAATGTTACTACTGATTTAAGTAACAACGTAATTGTAAGCGGCTATTACTCCGATACGTGCGAGTTTCAGCCTGGTGTTGGTTTATCGCGTAGAATAGGTATTGGTGTGGTTGATGCCTACGTAGCCAACTACGACCCAACAGGCAATTTCAGAGGGTTGATCGCCTTTGGCTCACCTGATCAATACACTGTTGCACGCGACGTTGCTACTGATAATGATGGATACTTATACGTTACCGGTTATGCCAGCGGTGGCTTTGATGCCGGCAATGACATTGGTAACCATTACTACATTGATGTTACCGGAAAAAATGCATACCTGCTTAAGTATGATCTTACCGGTAATTTCTACGTAGGTAGTAATATTTCGTATGGTGCTGGTAGTGCTACCGGTTATTGCGCGCACGTAGATGCACAGGGCCGCATTTTGGTAGGTGGCGAACTGGTTGGAACCGGCGACCTTGACCCATCAGTGCTAACCAGAAACCTGACCAGTAACAGCGGAGGTACAGATGCTTTCTGGGCGCGCTACTTCAATTGCTCTATTCCGGGCCAGGTGTATTACACCAGCGATACAGTTTGCACGGGCCAGACTGCTGCTTTGGAAGCAGGAGCCCCTAACCAAATTACCATAGGCTGGTATGCCGATGAACAAGCCACTGTATTACTGGGCGGAAATTTTTATACTACACCAGCTTTAAATACCAGCACTACTTATTATTTAATGGATAGTGTGTGTGGCATAAAAAAGATAACTCCGGTTACCGCAGTAGTAAATCCGGCACCTGCTAATGCCGTTACACTTACGGGCACTACATTATCGGTTCCTGCTGAGAATAATGTTAACTACCAATGGGAAATTTGTGCAACCCTGGTACCTGTTGCCGGTGCCAATTCTAATTCGTTTACTGTTACAGAATCGGGTGGCTATCGGGTGCAGATGATAAATACAGAAACAGGGTGCACTAGTACATCAGAATGCACTGATGTAATAATATCTGGCATTAATGATTTAGGCAACCATGCAGAAATAGGCCTTTATCCAAACCCTGCCGGCAATACTATAAACATAGCATGGTCTGGTAAAGGCATGGAGAAGTACATCGTATACAATTCAATAGGTTCTGTAATGACAGCCGGTGTATTAAACAACGGTACTAAAGCTATAGACGTGAGCACCTGGAGCGCGGGCGCATATTTTTTTACAACTAACAACAACACCCACCAGATAGCTTTTATTAAAAACTAAATAACCATTTATGAAAAGCAAATTGTTAGTTACAAAGAGTTTAGTCCGCTTTTTAAAAAGCCTGTAGTGGCAGGGTAGTTTCTGCAGGTATAGTGCCGTGTGCCGTAAGGTGCACGGCATTTTTGTTTTGTATGAGTGGCAATTTTTAAGGTGTAATAAACCTACCTGCCTGCTCTCAATTGCCTGATAAGTAACAACTCTAATGCATTTAATAACCCTAAATACAATTAAAAACGACACGATTATAGGCTCTCAGGGTATTTGCTTTGCAACAAATACATAACTATGAACAAAGCGAGATTTCTACTACCCGTATTATTGTTGTTTGCTTTTACCCTACACGCCCAGAACTATCAATGGGCCAAGCGCCTTGCAGGTACAGCGGCTTTTGATGTACAGGTATACGATGTAATTGTTGACCAAAACATATACGTAGGCGGTTCCTTTTCAGGCACGGTTGACTTTGACCCGGGTGCGGGTGTAAGTAACAAAACCGCCAATGGCACAGATGGTTTTATAGCCAAGTATGACCACGGTGGCAACCTTGTATGGGTGTATACTACCAATGCAGCCGGAAACCAGGAAGTAAAGGGCCTTAACCTGGGCGCTAAGCTTAATGCCGGTGTGCAAACATCTAACACATCTATTTCATTAATTGCTTTAGAAACTGCTACCGGTTCCCTGTATGCCTCTGCAAGCTATAGCACCAGCGGCAGTATAAAGGTTAATAAACTGGCTAAAAACTCTTCAACAACGCTATATGTGGTAGGTAGTTTTGGGGGCAACTTTCAATTGCCGGGTGGCATATCAGCAATTGGAACAGATGCTTTTTTAATGGGTTTTAATTTAGGAAATACCCCTGCAAACTATTTTACCCTTGCTTTTTTGAATGGCTACGGTGGCAATGGATACCAGGAAGCATTTGATGTTTCTGTATTTCAGTCAACCATACGCATGGCCGGGGTTTTTGATGGCACTTGTACTTTCCCCAGCGGAGGTAGTGTATCGCTCACTTCTGCCGGAGGTACCGATGGCTTTGTTATTGAGTTAAACTCGGTTGGCAACCCAACTTTTTCAACAAACAAACTGCGGATAGGTAGCACCGGTAATGATGGTGTTACGTCTATAGAAAGCGACCCTGGCACACGTGCTTTTGCTATTGGTGGTTATTTCTCCGATGTATTTGATTTTGACCCTTCGGCGAATACTGTATCGCTAACTTCTGCCGGTGGTAAAGATGGTTTTGTAGCGCGCTATTGGTTTAATGCAAGCGCCTCGGGCCCGCTTTTTTCGTTTGCCAAAAAAACAGGAGGCACTTTTGATGATGAAGTTACAGATGTATCGGTTAGCGCGAACAGTACCCATCCGGTTTATTATGCGGCCAGCAATGGCGCAGCATCAGGCTCGGCTATCAGCACCGCGGCTTACGATTCGCTGGGCGGCACAGTAACCTTTGGCGGGTTATTACTACCGGCCAATCAAACTACATTAAACAAGTGCAATTCTATTTGTGCTTATAATCCTTCAGCCG
>DATGXP010000036.1:0-2644 GCA_035298845.1 Chitinophagales bacterium | reverse complement strand
GCGGTACCAAAGCGGCTACCGAATCAATCACTATTATATCAATAGCGCCCGAGCGGATAAGGTGCTCGGTAATATCCAGCGCCTGCTCGCCATCATCAGGCTGAGAGATTAAAAGGTTATTTACATCCACGCCCAGTTTTTCGGCATAGGTTTTATCAAAGGCGTGCTCAGCATCTATAAAGGCGGCAATACCCCCTGCGCGCTGACAGTTTGCAATAGCCTGTATAGCCAGGGTAGTTTTACCCGAAGATTCAGGCCCGTATATTTCCACTATACGCCCTTTGGGCAATCCACCAATTCCAAGGGCAATATCTAAACCAAGTGAACCTGTACCGATAGACTCAACGCCCATCACCTTAGAATCGCCCAGTTTCATAATAGTACCCTTACCGTAGGCCTTATCCAGCTTGTCTACCGTAAGCTGCAGGGCTTTCATTTTTTCTTTTCTTTCGTCAGCCATCTTGTTCATAATTTTGGTTTAAAAATGTGATTGCGTTACAAATCTAAAAGCTTTTTTAAATAAAACTAAAATATTTAGTTTGTTATTTAGCATGTGTTTCTTGTTTCTCGTTTTTTCCCGAAACCATTGCTATTCCTTTCAGATTGATAAAACAAAAATAGGGTACTAGTGCGCAAGGTATTTGCGCAGTAAAAATAATTTGAAATTATTTTTCTGCGCCTTAAACGAAGATAGAGAAGTTTGAAAAGAGGAACGTTAAATCTGTAAAAGGGCATGCCCTAAAAGTAGTTTGCTCCTAAGCACAAAGGCGCCTAAGAGCAATAAGCTACTGGTTAGGCCCATAGAGGACCTAACATTCTGATAGTATTAAATCTCCTGCAGATGCTCCGTTTTGTGGCTATGCTCCATTATAATACGGATAGAGGTAGCGCTCGGGCTCTTTAACTTAGAGGTCAACGCACGCTTGGTGCGTATTAGCTCCATAAGTTCGTCTTGCAGGTTTTCGTCGTTGGCTAGCTCTGTTGCTAAAAACTCTCTTTGCTCCAGGGTAGTTTCGCCGTAGGCGTGTAATACTAAAAGATCTTGTGTAGAGGTTTGTTCCATCGTTGTTTAATTTTTATTTGATACTAAAACGCGGTATAGAAATATTATTGTGCGCTTAGCCCGAAAAAAATCAAAAAACAGGAAGGTGTTTGTTAGGATTTGAAAGTCAATTACTTACTCAAAAGTCATAGCATTCTTAAAATCTTCTTCCGCTTCTTCCAGATATTTCTGTGCGGTATCGGCATCTGTTTGTAGCTGGTCGGCCAACAATTGATTAAGGTGAGGTAGTTGTTTTAAGGTATTTGGCCGGTCGAAGAATACCTTGCCGGTACGGCGGATAAGAAAATCAGACAGGTGCAGCACCAGCTCGTGCTCTACGCCATACTTTAGTTCAGCTACATTAAACAGCGTAGCATCATCGTCAATCTTCCGCTGCAGCCCATCTACATTTTTAAGTATGTCGGCTACATTGTTACCATAGCGGAAAAACCATTCGCGGATTTTACCCTCCGGCACATTATGCTGCGGCGCCTTACGCAGAAAATCTTCCAGCGCATCGGTAAACTCGGTTTCGTTGGCAAAATCTCCACCGCCCAGTCGATAGTTTTTGGTTTTACAATAGCCAAAATCTTTTCCCAGCTTTTTAGCTACCAGGTCTACTATCTTCTCGCTCATTAAACGGTAGCCTGTCAGCTTACCGCCGGCTATAGATATAAGGCCCGATTCAGAAACCATCACCTCGTCCTTGCGCGAAACCTCCGATGCCGACTTGCCATCTTCATATATAAGCGGACGCAAACCTGCCCAGCTCGATACTATATCTTCTACTTTTAGCTTTACAGTTGGGAAAATCTTGTTCACCGCCTTTAGCAGGTAATCAGCATCTTCTTTACTGCACTGCGGGTTATCAATAGTCTGGTTATACACTGTATCGGTAGTGCCCACATAAGTGATGTTATTGCGCGGTATGGCAAAAATCATCCGTCCATCGCCCACATCAAAATAGGCAGCCTGCCTTAACGGCAATTTATCGTACGGAAAAACAATGTGCACGCCCTTGGTTAGCAACAGCCGCTTTCCTTTCAGCGAGTTATCTTCTTTGCGCAGCAGGTCAACCCATGGGCCGCAGGCATTTACTACTGTAGTGGCCCGTATTTCAACCTCATTGCCCGATACTTTATCTAAAGCCTTTACACCGGTAATCTTCTTAGTGCTATCATACACAAAGCTTTTCCACTCCATGTAGTTTAGCAGCGTAGCGCCTTTCTCAAAAGCACTTTTGGCAATCTCTATCGTCAGCCTGCTGTCATCGGTGCGGTACTCAAAATACAAGCCACCGCCCACCAGCTTATCAGTACCCAAAAGCGGTTCGGCTTTTAGCGTATCGTGCTTGTTCAGCATTTTACGTCGCTCATCTTTCTTTACCCCTGCCAGCAAGTCATACACCAGCAAACCAAGCGATGATGAGTTTTTGCCCAGTGAACCATCCTCTACTATCGGCAGCAGCATTTTTTCGGGTATCACCACATGGCGGGCATTGCGGTGCACTACAGCCCGCTCGCTACCCACATCATGCACCAGCTTTATCTCCATCTGCTTCAGGTAACGCAACCCGCCGTGTATCAGCTTGGTAGAGCGCGA